>JAYVWX010000223.1:0-2228 GCA_043785715.1 Novosphingobium sp.
CGGCAGGGCTCTGGGTGGTGGGACCAGCATGGTGCTGGTCCTAGACCGGAGAACCACCCATGACTGCATTAAAGAAGGTGCTCGATGCGCCGGCTCCGACCAGCAAGATCGATCAGGTACTTGCCCTGCTCGACGGAGAGCAGGGCGCAACGCTGACGGAGATCACCGAGCTTACCGGCTGGCTGCCGCACACGGCCCGCGCGGCCCTGACGGGCCTGCGCAAAAAGGGTCACGTCATCACCCGGGGCAAGCGCGGCGAAGTCACCTGCTATCGCATCGCCGGGCGGGCCTGATGGCCAAGCGAAGCAAGCGGCTCGATGCGGACCTGGCTGCGCTGGCGACCATGTCGTCAGCTCAGCTCCAGGAACGCTGGTCTGCAATTGGGAGCGAGCCACCACCATCGGTGCCCACTGCACTCCTGCGCCGCATGCTCGCCCAGCACCTGCAGGAACGGCGGCACGGTGTGCTGCCGGTGATGGTGGTCCGCGAACTTGAGCGGATGGCGGACAGGCAGCCATTGCCTGCGCCAGTTGCCCAACGCCCTGCGCTTACCCATGGCACGCGCCTGATCCGGGAATGGAATGGCCAGACGATCGCCGTGGAGGTGGTGGAAGGCGGGTTTACGCGGGATGGCCGGATGTACCGCTCGTTGAGCGAGATCGCCCGCGAGGTGACCGGCGCGCACTGGTCCGGTCCCCGTTTCTTCGGATTGCGCTGCCGTGGCTGAGAAGGCGCTGCGCTGCGCGGTCTATACCCGCAAGTCGACTGAGGACGGGTTGGAGCAGGAATTCAACAGCCTTGATGCCCAATACCAGGCCTGTGCCGCCTACGCGGTCAGCCAGCGCCACGAGGGCTGGGTGCTGATCCCCGACCGCTATGACGATGGCGGTTTCTCTGGCGGCAACCTGCAGCGTGCCGGGTTGCAGCGCCTGCTGGCAAATGTTGCCGCCGGCAAGGTCGATATCATCCTGGTTTACAAGATCGACCGGCTGACCCGCAGCCTGGCCGACTTTTCGAAGATCGTTGACGTGCTCGACAAGGCAGGCGCCAGCTTCGTGTCGATCACCCAGTCGTTCAACACCACCACCAGCATGGGACGGCTGACGCTCAACATGCTGCTCTCCTTCGCCCAGTTCGAGCGCGAGGTCACCGGCGAGCGCATCCGTGACAAGATCGCAGCCTCCAAGCGCAAGGGCATGTGGATGGGCGGGACCGTGCCGTTGGGATATGATGTCGAGAACCGCAGGCTGGTGGTGAACGAGAAGGAAGCCGACTTCGTCCGTCACATCATGCAGCGGTATCTCGCGGTCGGCTCAGTCGTCGCGCTGGCCGAGGAATTGAACCGCGCCGGATACCGCACCAAGGTGCAGGTTCGGGCCAGTGGGCCGCATCGCGGCGGCTGCATCTTCCAGCGCGGCACGCTTTATCACCTGCTCGCGAATCCCATCTATCTTGGCAAGATCGTTCACAAGGGCGAGGTCTTTGCGGGGGAACATCCGGCGATCGTCTCGCAGGATCTGTGGGACGACGTCCAGCGCATGCTGAAGGCCAATGCCTCGGGAACATCGCGGCGCCTCAAGGTCCAGCAGCCCAGTCTGCTGGTGGGGATGCTGTATGACGGGGAAGGCAGGGCCATGACCCCGAGCCATGCGACCAAGCCAGGCAAGCGCTACCGCTATTATGTTACCCGGCCCGACCTGACTGATGGTTCTCCGGCATGGCGGGTATCGGCCTTCGATCTCGAACAGCTGGTGTGCCAGCGGATTGCCGAACGCCTCGCTGACCAGCAGTTTCTGTGTCGGCTTGTTCCAGATACGGAGGCTGACGTCATCCAGAAGGCCATTGCGGCGGGCGATCTCGTCGCAGCAACGCTGCGCAGTGGTTCGGCGCAGGGTAGGGCGGCAGTGCTCGCGGCCATCGTCGATCGGATCAATCTGGGCGATGGCGGGATCGAGATCATGACCAGCCCTGCTCTGATCCACCGCAGTTTGGGGTTGCCCGATTTTGGCGTCGAGATGAAAGAGCCAATCATCCTCGCGCTTCCGGCCACCAGGGTACGGCGGGGACATCAACTGCGGTTGGTCATTCCCGGGCCGGAGGAGCTGAGTGCTGCGCCCGCTCGGCGCGATGAGAAGCTGGTCGCGCTGATTGCTGAAGCCCATGCTGCGCGGCGACTGGTCCTGTCGCAGCCGGACAAGTCGATCGCCGGCATCGCGGCGGGCGAGGGC
>JAYVWX010000224.1:0-16939 GCA_043785715.1 Novosphingobium sp.
ACCGGCTTTCTCGGTAACGGAACCGACATCACGGCCAGCCGCATCAGCGAGAAGGACGCCTCCCGCCTCGCCATGTTCGATTCGCTCACCGGCCTGTGCAATCGCCACAACATGGGCAAGAAGCTCACGACGACGCTCACCGCTTACAAGGCGGCCAAACGCAGCTGTGCGCTGATGATGATCGACCTCGACCGGTTCAAGCTGGTCAACGACACGCTGGGTCATCCCGCAGGGGACGCCCTGCTCAAACAGGTCGCTGAGCGGCTGAGGCAGATCATTCCGGAAAAATGCGATATCGGCCGGCTGGGCGGCGACGAGTTCCAGGTCGTGCTGCCCGATCTGGACGATCGCGGCCGGCTTGGCGAAATCGGCAAGAAAGTGATCGAGATCCTCTCGCAGCCCTATTCGGTCGAGGGCAGCCGCTGTGTTATCGGCGCTTCGATCGGCATCGCCATCGCGCCGTATGACGGGATCGATTCCGAAGAGCTGGTGCGCAGCGCCGATCTCGCACTTTATGCATCAAAGGGCGGCGGCCGGGGCCAGTTCCGCTTTTATTCGAGCGATCTGCACGCGCATGCCGAGCGGCGGCGCCAGATTGAGGAGGACTTGCGGGACGCACTGGTCAAGGACCAGATCTGGCTGGCGTATCAGCCGATCATCGAGACCGGAACCAACAAGGTCATCGGATTTGAGGCCCTGTTGCGCTGGACTCACCCGGAACTCGGCAACATTTCGCCAGAAATCTTCATTCCAATCGCCGAGGAAACCAATCTGATCGGTCCGCTCGGTGATTGGGCGCTGCGGACCGCCTGCGCCGATGCCGTGCAATGGCCCGGCAAGGTTCGCGTCGCGGTCAACGTGTCGCCGGCGCAGTTCGGCAATCTGGCCTTCCCGACACTCGTCACCCAGGCGCTGGCGATGTCCGAGCTTGCGCCGGAAAGGCTGGAACTGGAACTGACCGAGTCGATCTTTCTGGCGGACGACAAATCGACCCAGGACATGTTCACATCGCTCAAGATGCTCGGCGTGCGCCTGGCGCTCGACGATTTCGGCACCGGCTATTCCTCGCTGGGCTATCTCAAGAATGCGCCGTTCGACAAGATCAAGATCGACCAGAGCTTCATCCGCGGCGTGACCGAACCCGGCAGCCGCAACGCCGCGATCATCCAGGCGATCGTCAGCATGGCCGAGGCGCTCGGCATGGACACCACCGCCGAAGGCATCGAAGCGCACGACGAGCTCGACATGATGCGCAAGCTCAAGGTCGGCCAGATCCAGGGATTTATCTACGAGCGGCCGATACCGTTCGACGAGGTCAGCAAGGCGATGGCCAGTGGCGACTGGGTGATCGAACCCGACGGGCCGAGCAAATACCGCATGGATCGGCGTACCGTGCTGCGCCGGGTCGGACTGATCCACGAAGACCACCGCTATGAAGTGACGATGCGCAATCTCTCGCGCACCGGCTGCATGATCGAAGGGCTGCTCGATATACCGTTGGGCACGCAGTTCGTCGTCGATATGGGCGAGGGTCAGCTGGCGGTGGCGACCGCGCGGCGCTCGGTCGGCTCGATGCAGGGGCTCGAATTCGAGCTGCCGCTGGTCGATGACGGCGCCGGCGGGCTGTGCACCCGCAACCGCGTCTCGCCCTATGTTCTGGTCGCCGCCGGCATGCCGCTGGCGGCGCTGCCAGCGGGCAACTATCCGCTGATTGGGCCGGGATCGGGCATCGGACCCGTCTCGTTCACCATGCCCAAGTTCGCCCAGGTGAGCGAAAAGGCGCGCAAGTCGGGCCGGACGGGCAACTGACTGCTGACAGGGCGGGCCGGTGCGGCTAAGGGCGCCGTGGTGCGCAAGCACGACCCACCTTTGCAAAGACACTCATGACCGAGCTTTCCCGGATTCGCAATTTCTCCATCATCGCCCACATCGACCACGGCAAATCGACCCTGGCCGACCGCCTGATCCAGTTCACCGGCGGCCTCACCGAGCGCGAGATGAGCGCGCAAGTACTTGATAACATGGATATTGAGCGCGAGCGCGGGATCACCATCAAGGCGCAGACCGTCCGCCTCCGATACACCGCCAATGACGGGTTCGACTATGAGCTCAACCTCATGGACACCCCCGGCCATGTCGATTTCGCCTATGAGGTCAGCCGCAGTCTCGCCGCCTGCGAGGGCGCGCTGCTGGTGGTCGACGCCGCGCAAGGGGTCGAGGCGCAGACGCTGGCCAACGTCTACCAGTCCATCGAGCACGACCACGAGATCGTGCCCATCATCAACAAGATCGACCTGCCCGCCGCCGAGCCTGAAAAGGTCCGCGCCGAGATCGAGGAGATCATCGGCCTCGACGCCTCGCAGGCGGTCCTTACCAGCGCCAAGGCGGGCATCGGCATCAAAGAGGTGCTCGAGGCGATCGTCACCCGCATCCCGCCGCCCAAGGGCGACGCCAAAGCGCCGCTCAAGGCCATGCTGGTCGATAGCTGGTACGATCCCTACCTCGGCGTCGTCATCCTCGTCCGCGTGATCGACGGCATTATCAAACGCGGCATGGCGGTCAAATTCATGGCCGGCGGCACCGAGCATCTGATCGACCGGGTCGGCTGCATGCGTCCCAAGATCGAGCAACTGGAAGAGCTCGGCCCCGGCGAGATCGGCTTCATCACCGCGCAGATCAAGGAAGTCGCCCAGGCCCGCGTTGGCGACACCATCACCACGGTCAAGGCCGGCGCGACCAAGGCGCTCCCCGGCTTCAAGACCGTCCCGCCGGTGGTGTTCTGCGGGTTGTTCCCAACCGACGCCGCCGATTTCGAGAAGCTGCGCGAATCGATCGCCCGCCTCCGCCTCAACGACGCCTCGTTCAGCTTCGAGATGGAATCCTCCGCCGCGCTGGGTTTCGGCTTCCGCTGCGGCTTTCTCGGGTTGCTGCATCTGGAGATCATCCAGGAGCGCCTGACCCGCGAATACGACCTCGACCTCATCACCACCGCGCCCAGCGTGGTCTACCGCATTCAGTTGCGCAAATCCAAAACCGACGACGCGCGCGAACTTATGCTGCACAACCCCTCCGACTACCCCGACCCCAGCCGGATCGAGCAGATCGACGAGCCGTGGATCATGGCGGTGATCTACACCCCCGACGAATATCTCGGCTCGATCCTCAAGCTCTGCCAGGACCGCCGCGGCGTGCAGACGGGGCTGACTTACGTCGGCGGCCGCGCCCAGGTCAGCTATGAGCTGCCGCTCAACGAAGTGGTGTTCGACTTTTACGACCGCCTCAAAAGCATCAGCCGCGGCTATGCCAGCTTCGACTACGAACAGATCGGCCTCCGCGAAGGCGATCTGGTCAAGATGAGCATCCTGGTCAACAACGAGCCGGTCGATGCGCTCAGCATGATCGTCCACCGCGGCGTCGCCGAGGAGCGCGGCCGCCACATGTGCGAACGCCTCAAAGACCTGATCCCCCGCCACCTGTTCAAGGTGCCGATCCAGGCCGCGATCGGCGGCAAGGTCATCGCCCGCGAAACCATCCAGGCGATGCGCAAGGACGTCACCGCCAAATGCTACGGCGGCGATATCAGCCGCAAGAAGAAGCTGCTCGACAAGCAGAAGAAGGGCAAAGCGCGGATGCGGGAGTACGGCAATGTGTCGATCCCGCAGGAGGCGTTCATCGCGGCGCTGCGGATGGGGGAGGAGTGATGCCAGTTCGTTAAGTGCTGAGCAACTGGAAGGCGGCAAATTACCAGCCAGGGCAAATCCCGGTTTTTTAATTCGGCAAACCGCCATAGGGAGAGAGCGATGAACACTGCTCCGCCGTCCATTCCCACGAACCGTCTGGTCATCCGCCAGCCCGACGACTGGCACGTCCATCTGCGCGACGGCGCGATGCTGGCCGATGTCGTGGGCCACACCGCCCGCCAGTTCGCCCGCGCAATCGTCATGCCCAACCTTTCGCCGCCGATGACGGCAACCGGCGCAGTGGCGGAATATCGCGCGCGGATCATGGCGGCGCTGCCCAGGGCCAGCAGCTTCACCCCGCTGATGACGCTTTACCTTACCGACGCGACCGATCCCGACGATCTGGCCGCCGGCTTCGCGCTTGGCGTACTGACCGCCGCCAAGCTCTACCCCGCCCATGCGACGACCAATTCCGCGCATGGCGTGAGCAATATCCGCGCGATCTATCCGGTGCTGGAGCGCATGCAGGAGATCGGCATGCCGCTGCTGGTGCACGGCGAGGTGACCGATCCGGCCACCGACATTTTCGACCGCGAGGCGGTGTTCATCGAGCGGGTGATGACGCCCACTTTGCGTGACTTTCCGGCGCTGCGCGCGGTGTTCGAACACATCACCACCGCCGAGGCCGCCGCCTTTGTCGCGGCTTCGGGCGACACTGTCGCGGCGACGATCACCCCGCACCATCTGCAGATCAACCGCAATGCGATGTTCGCCGGCGGCATCCGCCCGCATGCCTATTGCCTGCCGGTCGCCAAGCGCGAGTGCCACCGGCTGGCGCTGCGCAAGGCGGCCGTCTCGGGCTCGCCGAAGTTTTTCCTCGGCACCGATTCAGCGCCGCATGACATAAGCGCCAAGGAAACCGCCTGCGGCTGCGCCGGCATCTTCAACGCGCCGCATGCGCTCGAAGCCTATGCCACGGTGTTCGACGAGGAAGGCGCGCTGGACCGGCTGGAAGGCTTCGCCAGTGAATTCGGCCCGCAGTTTTACGGGCTGCCGCTCAACGAAGCGCGGGTAGCGCTCGTACGGCGCGATTGCCCGGTGCCGGAGCGGATCGCGGCGGGCGGCGGCGAGGTCGTGCCGTGGCTGGCGGGTGAGGTTTTGCCCTGGAGTTATCTGGGATTGGCGCAATAGCAGCGTTGAAGCTTACCCCTCCGGCCGCATCAGCTCTCGCACGAAGCCGATCAGCCCGGTCTGCCGGGAGCGGCGCAGGCGTTCGGCGGCGAGGATCTGCACCACCCGGCCAAAGCACGCCTCGATATCGTCGTTGACCAGCACGTAGTCGTAACCGTCCCAGTGGCTGATTTCGGCCTGGGCGCGCGCCATGCGGGCGGCGATGACCGCAGCGCTGTCGGTGCCGCGCGAGGTCAGGCGGCGGCGCAGTTCATCGAGGCTGGGCGGCAGCAGGAAAACGCGCACGACATCGCTGCCGGCACGCTGATAAAGCTGCTGGGTGCCCTGCCAGTCGATGTCGAAGAGAAAATCCTCACCCCGCTCCAGCCCCTCGGCAATCGCGCCGCGCGGCGTGCCGTAGCAATTGCCGAACACCTGCGCCCATTCGAGGAAATCGTCCTGTGCAACCATCGCGTCGAATTGGGATTGCTCGCGGAAGTGATAGTCGCTGCCCTCGGCCTCGCCGGGCCGCATCGGCCGGGTGGTTACCGAAACCGACATGCGGATTCCCGCATCATGCGCCAGCAGCCGGCGCGAAACCGTCGTTTTGCCGGCCCCGGAAGGTGAGGACAGGACCAACATCAGCCCCCGGCGCGACGAGGTCGCGGTGATTGCCTCAGCGGGTCGGGACGGGGTTGCCATGGCCGCAGATGCGCAGACACGGCGCGCAAATCAAGCGGATTCAGGCTTTCCCGTTCCGCGCGCGCTCAACCTGCTCGGCCACCGCCTCCTCGCCCTCCGCCTTGGCTTGGGCGCGCGACTTGCGCCGGTCGAACAGGCTCTTGGCCAGCATTCCCCCGCCGATCAGCAACGCGCCGGGCACCGAGCGGGTGGCGAGACGCGCCAAGGCCGTGCCCACCAGCGTCTGCGTCATCGAGCGGCCCTTGACGATGTCCCGCGCGGTACCCTTGCTGTATTTGGCCCCGAGCAGGGTGCGCTCGACCGCATGACGCATCAGCTGACCGCCGCTGCGCAGGGCAATATCGGCGATCACGATGTTGGTCATTGGATTGGGGCTAGGTGCGGGAACGGCCTTTGCCACCTCCGCCACCTTATCGACGGTCTTGCTCACGCGGGATTTCGCCATGCCACCTCGCCAGCGGAGCGCGCAGCCCCTATTTCTTGCGGTTGAAATCGATCGTGACGACATTGGATCCGTCATCTTCAGGAGGAACGCCCTGAGACGCAGTCAGTTCCGGCGCGTCGTTCTCCGCCGCGACATGGAGCGCCGGCTCATCCCGGGTGGCCACCGCCTGAAACTGCAGCCCGAAATCGACGGCGGGATCGACGAAGGCAGTGATCGCATCGAACGGAATTGTCAGCTTGGCGGGTATCTGGTTGAACGTCAGCCCTACAGTGAACGAGCCGCTGTCGACAGAAAGATCCCAGTATTTGTTCTGCAGAACGATCGTCATTTCGTCGGGGAAGCGTTCCTTGAGGTGGGCAGGCAGGGAGACGCCCGGCCCGCCGGTCTTGAAGGTGATGTAGAAATGGTGATTGCCGGGCAGTTCCCCGCCAGAAGTTACGATCTGGCCCAGCACCCGGCCGACCACGGCGCGCAGGGCCTCCTGCACGATCTCGTCGTAAGGGATCAGACTGTCGGGCGCTTCGTCATTCATGGCACTTCCAAGTGGCCTTGGCGGTGGGCTTGTCAAGCTCATAGAACGCTTGAGCCATGGGATTGTCACCAGCATATGATTGATTCCGTTGCGACCCGGTCTATAGGCCAGCCATGCGTATTGCCCGTATCGCCCGCAAGACCAGTGAAACCGATATCGCCGTCGAGGTGAACCTCGATGGCTCGGGCGCCTATGACGT
Source organism: Novosphingobium sp. (assembly GCA_043785715.1). Taxonomy (GTDB): domain Bacteria; phylum Pseudomonadota; class Alphaproteobacteria; order Sphingomonadales; family Sphingomonadaceae; genus Novosphingobium. Next base: position 6,729 of record JAYVWX010000224.1, read on the forward strand.
CTCGACCGGCATTGGCTTTCTCGATCACATGATCGAGCAGTTCTCGCGCCATTCGCTGATCGACATTCAATGCCGCATACAAGGCGATCTGCATGTCGATCAGCACCACACGACTGAGGACAGCGCCATCGCCATTGGCCAGGCCATCGCCCAGGCGCTTGGCGACAAGGCCGGGATCGGGCGCTATGGCATTGCCTATTCGCCGATGGACGAAACCCTGGCGCGGGTAACGCTCGATATTTCCGGCCGGCCGTGGCTGGTGTGGAACGCCGGCTTCAGCCAGCCTCGGCTGGGCGAGATGGATACCGAGCTGTTCCAGCACTGGTTTCATTCGATCGCTCAGGCCATCGGCCTTACCCTGCATGTCGAGCTGGTTTACGGGGCCAACAACCACCACATCATCGAAGGCATATTCAAGGGATTCGCCCGCGCCATGCGCCAGGCTGTGGAACTCGATCCGCGCAAGGGGCGTTCGATCCCCTCGACGAAGGGCATGCTGGGTGGCTGAGATTTGCCATGACTGAGACATTGGCGCTGATCGATTATGGCGCGGGCAATCTCCATTCGGTTGCCAATGCGCTCAAGGCGGCGGGCGCTGGAGCCGTTTCGGTCACCGCCGATCCCTTCGTCGTGCGCGCGGCGGACCGGATTGTACTGCCCGGCGTCGGTAGCTTCCGCGCCTGCGCCGAAGGGCTGCGCGCGATCCCCGGGCTGGTTGAGGCGATGACCGAGCGTGTGCTGGTCGGCGGCGCACCGTTCCTCGGCATTTGCGTCGGCATGCAGCTGCTCGCCACGCGGGGGCTTGAGCATGGGACGACGGCCGGGCTAGACTGGATCGCCGGCGAAGTGCGCGCCATCGAGGTGACCGACCCAGCGATCAAAATCCCGCACATGGGCTGGAACGACGTCGCGCCGATGCGCCATACCGATGGCGCCTTGCTGATCGAACCGGGCGAAGCCTATTTCCTGCATTCCTATCATTTCGTCGCCGACCAAGGGGAATCGATTGCCGCATTGACCGATCATGGCCGCAGTGTCGTCGCCGCGGTCGCTAGCGACAATCTGGTTGGCGTCCAGTTCCATCCAGAGAAAAGCCAAGCCTATGGGCTGGAGTTCCTCTCCCGGTTTCTGGAGTGGAAGCCGTGATCGTCTTCCCCGCCATCGACCTCAAAGCCGGCCAGGTCGTCCGCCTCGCCGAGGGCGATATGGCGCGCGCCACGGTCTATGGCGACGACCCCGCCGCGCAGGCCATGCTGTTCGCCGAGGCCGGGGCGCAGTACCTGCATGTTGTCGATCTCGACGGATCATTTGCCGGCAGGGCGGAGAACCGCGAAGCGGTCGAGGCCATCCTCAAGGCCTTTACCGGCCACGTCCAGCTGGGCGGCGGTATCCGCGACGCCAAGGCAGTCGATGGCTGGTTCGATCTGGGCGTCGCCCGCGTGGTGATGGGCACAGCGGCGCTCAAGAACCCTGAGTTCGTCAAGGATATGGCGCGGGCATACCCCGGCGGCATCGTCGTCGCGGTCGATGCCAGGGACGGCATGGTCGCGACCGAGGGCTGGGCAGAACTATCCGACGTGTCCATCACCGACATGGCCCGCCGCTTTGAGGATGCCGGCGTCGCCAGCCTGCTGTTCACCGATATTGGCCGCGACGGCATGCTGAAAGGCTGCAATATCGAGGCGACGGTGGACCTGGCGCGGCGCACCGACCTGCCGGTGATCGCCAGCGGCGGGGTCAAGGGGCTGGACGACATCCGCATGCTCTCGCTTTATGCCAGCGACGGAATTGAAGGCGTTATCACCGGGCGGGCGCTTTACGACGGGCGGCTCGATCTGGCCGCGGCGATTGCCATGGCGGGGCGGGAACTATGACCGTCCGCATCCGCGTCATCCCCTGCCTTGACGTCGCCAATGGCCGGGTGGTCAAGGGCGTCAACTTCGTCGATCTGAAAGACGCTGGCGACCCGGTCGAGCAAGCGCGCGCCTACGACGAGGCCGGCGCCGACGAGCTGTGCTTCCTCGACATCACCGCCAGCGTTGAGGCGCGCGGCACCTTGCTCGACATCGTCACCCGCACGGCGGAAGTCTGCTTCATGCCGCTCACCGTTGGCGGCGGGGTGCGCAGCGCCGAGGATGCGCGGGCGCTGCTGCTCGCCGGGGCCGACAAGGTCGCGGTCAATTCCGCCGCCGTCACCCGGCCCGAAGTGGTCGCCGAGATTGCCGCGAAATTCGGCAGCCAATGCGTCGTTGCTTCGGTCGATGCGCGAAAAACGAAAGGCGGCTGGGAAATTTTCACCCACGGCGGCCGCCAGGCGACCGGGATCGACGCCGTCGCCCATGCGGTCAGGCTGGCCCAGCTTGGCGCGGGCGAGCTGCTGGTCACTTCGATGGACGGCGACGGCACGCAAGGAGGCTACGATCTCGAACTGACCCGCGCCATCGCCGATGCGGTCAGCATTCCGGTGATCGCCAGCGGCGGGGTCGGCACGCTCGACCATCTCGTCGCCGGCGTGAAACACGGACACGCCAGCGCTGTCCTCGCCGCCTCGATCTTCCATTTCGGCACGTATTCCATCGCCGACGCCCATGCCGCCCTGCGCGCCGCGGGACTTCCCGCGCGGGGCTGACACAGCCGGCTGCTTGACCGGGCGCGCTTGCCGAAGCATGGCGATGGCGATGGCCATCGACACGACTCTCGCCCGCCTTGAAGCGGTCATTGCCGAGCGGCAGAACGGCGATCCGGCGGCAAGCTATGTCGCCAAACTCAATGCTCAGGGTTTGCCGGTAATCGCCCGCAAATTTGGCGAGGAAGCAATCGAGGCCATCGTCGCCGCGCTGGCCGGCAGCCGCGAGGACCTTGTCGGAGAAGCGGCCGATGTGCTGTTCCACCTCCTCGTCCTGCTCGGCGCGAAAGGCGTGGCGCTGGCCGAAGTGCTCGCCGAACTCGACCGGCGCGAGGGGACATCGGGAATCGTTGAGAAAGCCGCCAGACCACAAGCTGGAACAAACTGATGCCGATCGACGCCACCCTGCCCTACGACGACGACAACATTTTCGCCCGCATCCTGCGCGGGGAATTGCCGTGCAACAGGGTCCATGAAGACGAATGGAGCATCGCCTTCCATGACATCCGGCCGCAGGCGCCGGTGCATGTGCTGGTCATCCCCAAGGGGCGCTACGTTGGCTGGGACGATTTCACCGCCACCGCGCCGGATGCCGAAATCGCCGGCTTCACCCGCGCCATCGGCGAGGTTACCCGGCAGCTTGGCCTGGCCGAACCGGGCTATCGGCTGATGGTCAACATGGGCCGCGACGGTCACCAGGAAGTGCCGCATCTGCATGTCCATATCTTCGGCGGCCGGGAGTTCCGGCTGATGATCGTCGATTGATTGCCTCCGAAGCGTTGACCAATCGTGCCGCAAACCGCCCGAACCGGTAACCGCGCCTTGCACTTGCAATCCCGGCGCAGCTAAAGCGCAAGGCGATGACGGCGTTTCCCGAACCTCCCGGCGGCAGTTTCGACGGACCGGTGCACCGCTTCCCCCTGCGCGTCTATTTCGAGGATACCGACCTTTCCGGGGTGGTCTATCACGCCAATTATTTGCGCTGGTTCGAGCGTGCGCGCAGCGAGATGCTGCGCTGCCTCGGCATCGAACAGCGTGCCGTGTACGAGGCCGGCCAGGGTTGTTATGCCGTGGCCGGGCTGACCATCCGCTATCTCGCCCCGGCCCGGCTCGACGATGCCATCCTGATCGAAAGCCGGGTGGAAGAGCTGCGCGCCGCGAGTTGCCGGCTTCATCAAAAAGCCTTAACCGGCGGCGGCGCGAGCGGCGGACTGGTGCTATGCGAGATGCGGCTGCGGATCGGCTTTGTCGGTCCCGACGGCCGCCCGCGCCGCCAGCCCGAGGCCTGGCGCAAGGCCTTTGCCGCGATTGCTCCCAATGAAAGCTTCGAATGACCCTTCTCTCGCTTCTTGCCGCCGCTCCCTCGACGCATCTCAATCCGGTCCACCTGTTTCTCGATGCGGACATTGTCGTTCAGGCGGTGATCGCCGGGCTGGTGCTGGCCAGCATCTGGGTGTGGACCAACATCGTCGCCTTCGCCCTGCGCCTTGGCGGGCTGCGCCGGCGCTGCGATGCCTATGAGCGGGATTTCTGGAAGGCCGACGATTTCGCCGCATTCCTGGCCGAGCGCGGCAAGGGCAACGTGCCATCGGCGCGGGTAGCAGCGGCGGGACTTGCCGAGTGGCGCCATTCGGCCGAGGCAAAGACGCATGACCTCGAAGGCGCGCGCCAGCGGATTGCGTCGGCATTGGACGGCGCGGTTGCCGCCGAAGCGGACCAGCTGGCCGAACCGCTCAACTTCCTCGCCACGGTCGGCTCGGTGGCGCCCTTCGTCGGCTTGTTCGGAACGGTCTGGGGGATCATGAACAGCTTCTTCCAGATCGGCCAGCAGCAGAACAGCTCGCTTGCGGTGGTCGCGCCTGGCATTTCCGAGGCGCTGTTCGCCACCGCCATCGGCTTGTTCGCGGCGATCCCCGCCGTCATCGCCTACAACCGCAATTCGCACCGGGTGAACGCCTTCGAGGCCAGGTTGCAACGCTTTGCCGACCGGCTGCACGCCGGTCTGTGCCGCGAGCTGGAGGCGGGTTGATGGCATTCGGGCTGCATAGCACCTCGCGGCGGCGGGGCTCGGGCCGCACGCCGATGGCGGAGATCAACGTCACTCCGCTGGTCGACGTCATGCTGGTGCTGCTCATCATCTTCATGGTCACCGCGCCGCTGCTGACAGCCGGCGTTCCCATCGACCTGCCCGACAGCCGCGCCAAGGCGCTGGCCGAGGCCCCGGAACAGGTGACGCTGACGCTGGAGCGCGACGGCTCGCTCTACATCGGCGATGTCCCGGTCGCCTCCGGCCAGCTGTCGGACCGCCTTGCCGCCCTGCCATCTGGCCCCGACGGCAAGCCGCCGCTGGTCACGCTGCGCGCCGACAAATCGCTCGATTACGGCGCGGTGGTCGCCGTGATGGGCGAGCTTAACCGTGCCGGGTTCACCGCGATCTCGCTGGTCACCGGAGTTTCCGCCGCGCAGCCGTCACTCACCCGCGGTTCAGGGGAGTGGCCATAGGCCGGGACCGATGGAGGCAACTAATCTTCCCTGCGAGAAGAGCCTTGGGCTGGTCATAGCGATCCTGGCCCATGCCGGGCTGCTAGCCCTGCTGGTGCTGAAACCGCCAAGTCCCGCATTGGTCCCGCCGCCCGAGCGGATGAGCGTGACCCTGTCAGACAACGTCGGACTGACCTCGACCGCGCCCGAACCCGCCGCTGAGCCCGCGCCTGACCGGGCGCCCGAAGTCAGCCCCATGCCGCAACCCGAGGCTGAAGCCGAGCCGCTGCCGCCGCGGCCGCAACCCACCGTCCAGCCGGGCATCACCCAGCCCAGACCCCGCGCGCCCATCGCCAGCCCGGCTCCTCAGCCCAAGCCGACTGCCAAGCCGGTGCCAAAGCCGCGTACTGCCAGCACCATCGGCAGCGATTTCCTGAAAGGCGTGACCGGCGCGAAGTCGGACAGCGAGGCCAAGACGCCGCCAGCCGCCGCGATTGGCCCGGCGGTGCAAAGCTCGTTGATCGCAGCTATTTCTCGCCAAATCAAACCGCGCTGGGTGGCGCCGCAGGGGGCGGATGCTGAGAAGCTGGTAACTTTCGTAACGTGGAAGCTTAATCCTGACGGTACGCTATCGGGAACTGCGACGACGCGGCAGGAAGGCATCACCGACGCCAATCGGGCGCAAGCCCCACGTCATGCGGAACAGGCCATCCGCGCGATCAAACTTGCTGAGCCTTTCGATTTACCTCCCCCGTTCTACAATACTTGGAAGCGCGTCGTCGATTTTAGATTTGACAGGAAATTGTCGCAATGAGAGCCTTCTTAATTCTTCTAGCTGCGCTATTTTCCGTCCCCTCGCTGGCCCAACAGGTGCCACCGCCGGTTGAAGAGGGCGGTCTCACCGGTGGCTCGGTGACCGATGAAAACGAATGGCAGAACTTGGGCATCGCCATACCCGATTTCCCCACCGACGCCGATGTTCCGACCCGGACCAATGCCGGCTCCACCGCGCAGCTGGGACGCGGCCTGGCCCGGATCATTGCCGGCAATCTGCGCAACAACGGGCTGTTCAAGCCCGCCGGCCCTGACGGATTGCCGCAAGTGCAGTTCGGCGAGGTGCAGGCGCCCAATTTCCCGCAATGGCAGGGGCGCAGCGCGGAAATGCTGGTGCACGGCTCGGTGCAGGCCAATCCCGACGGGCAACTCACGATCGGCTGCTATCTGTACGACGTCGCGCTTGGCCAGCGGCTCACTGGCGCAGCCTGGAAGGTAACACCCGGCGACTGGCGGCGGGCGGCGCATAAATGTTCCGACCTGGTCTACGCCCGGCTGTCCGGCGAAAGCCCGTTCTTCGACAGCCGGATTGCCTATATCTCGGAGACCGGACCCAAAAACCGCCGGATCAAGCGGCTAGCGGTGATGGATTCGGACGGGGCGAACCACCGATTCCTGACCACCGGCCAGGCGATGGCGCTGACCCCGCGCTATTCGCCGGACTACCGCTCGATCCTCTATCTGTCCTATCTCAATGGTAATCCGCGCATCTATGTTTACGATCTGGCGAGCAATTCGCAGCGGTTGATCGTGCAGGGGCGCAATCCGACCTTCGCCCCGCGCTGGTCACCCGATGGCAAGTGGATCCTTTACTCGATGGCCATCGCCGGCAATACCGACATTTACCGCGTCCCGGCCCAGGGCGGCGAAAGTATGCGGCTAACCAGCTCGCCAGGGATCAACATCGGCGGCAGCTTTTCGCCGGACGGTTCGCGCGTCGTGTTCGAAAGCGACCGGTCGGGCAGCCAGCAGGTCTACGTCATGAACGCCGATGGGTCTAACCAGCGCCGTATCAGCTTCTTCGGCGGTCGCGCGGCGACGCCGGAATGGAGCCCGCGCGGCGACCAGATCGCGTTTACCCACATCGCCGGCAATTTTCGCATCGCGGTGATGAGCCCGGGCGGCGGCGAGTTGCGCCATCTCACTGACAGCTGGCAGGACGAAGCGCCGACATGGGCGCCCAACGGCCGCATTATCCAGTTTTTCCGCACCGAGCGCGGCAGCGGCAAAGCCTCGCTGTGGCAGGTCGATCTCACCGGCCGCAACGAGCGCCGCCTGCCAACCCCCGCCGACGCCTCCGACCCCGCCTGGGGGCCGATCCGGCCGTGATGCGTTATTGTTTCGAACCCCAGGCCTGTTTGCAGGCCTGCAACAAACCGAAGGAGAATGCCATGCAATCGAGCTCAAAGCCGCGGAGCCTGACGCTGCTGCTGGCCGCCAGCGTCGCCTTGTCGGCCTGCGCCACCAAGGCGCCTAAACAACTGCCGCCGGAACCCGGCCCGGCGACGACGACCACAGTTGACCCCACTACCCAAGGTGCGGTGCCCGGCAGTCAGGCCGATTTCATCGCCACCACCCGGGGGCAGGACACGATCTACTTCGATACCGACCGCTATGACATCGACAGCGACGACGCCGGTGCGCTGCGCACCCAGTCGCAATGGCTGGCCCGCTATCCGGCCAAGCGCGCGACCATCGAAGGCCACGCCGACGAACGCGGCACCCGCGAATATAATCTCGCGCTGGGCGAACGACGAGCCAATGCGGCGAAGAATTTCCTGCTGAGCCAGGGCATCGACGCCGCGCGGCTGACCACAGTCAGCTTCGGCAAGGAGCGGCCTGTGGCGCTGGGATCGGATGAGGCAAGCTGGTCCCGCAACCGCCGGGCGGTGACGGTGACGATCGACTAGTGGTGCTGGACCACCAAGAAGAGCTTGCCCAGCGTCTGCGGCGAAGCGTCCGCCGACCGGGAGTTGCCCACCAGCGCGGCATCCTGGCCGAACTGCAGATAACTCGCCATCAAACAGCTAATTTTCAATGAGGCTCTACCAATGCTTGCGCTCACCCGGCGCGAAGGCTTATCGCCCACTCGATGAGTAATGTACGCAGATCAAACGACTGGGGCTTTCCGCGCTGGCGTGGCTACAGCAGTTCGCGTGAGGCGGCGACTGTGCGGCTGTGCGACCGGATCGGCTGTAATGACGCCGGATCCTGCCCCGCGCCCAAATCGCCCAACAGTCCGGAGCGCTGGTATTTCTGCCAGCGCCACGCCGCCGAATACAACTCGGGCTGGGATTATTTCGCCGGTCTGTCCGCCGAAGAAGCCGCGGCGCGCGAGACCTCGGAGCGCAGCGAAAATTCCGGCTATCGCGAGGCGGCGCATTACGGCTGGGCGGGCTCTGGCGACGGCAGCCGCAGCCGCGACGAAATCCGCGCGCTGGAATTGCTCGAACTGACCCCCGATGCCGACTTCGAAGCAGTCAAAAAGGCCTGGCGGGCGATGGCCAAGGTCGTTCACCCCGACGTTCGCCCCAATGATGACGACGCCGCCAAAGCCTTCCAGGCGCTGCAACTGGCCTATGAAGTGCTGCGCGCGGCTGAAGAGCGGCGGGAGTGGAAGGGTTAGGCGCGCCGCGTTGGCCTGCCACCCGCGCTTGCTTCCCCGCAATGGCAGAAGCAGCAGGCAATCGGCAGGATCGGCCACTCGCTTATACGGTGTCCAGAGCCTGGTCAAAATCGGCAATCAAATCGCCCGCGTCCTCGATGCCGATCGAAATTCGCACGAGGTTTTCGGTGATGCCGAGCAGCGCCCTGCGCTCCCTTGACACTGACAGATGCGTCATTGCCGCCGGGTGGCTGGCGAGCGTTTCGGTGCCGCCGAGACTGACTGCCAGCTTGGCGATCTTCAGCCCGTCCAGAAAAGCGAAGCTTTCCTTTTCTCCGCCCTTAATAAACAGGGAAAATGTGCTGCCCGCGCCGGTGCAGTGGCGGGCAAAGATGTCTTGCTGGCGGGCATCGGCGATCATGCCCAGATAGCCAAGGCGCTCAACCTTGGGATGCTGGCTGAGAAAGGCACAAATCCTGGCCGCATTCTCGCCGGCGCGGGTCATGCGCAGTTCCACTGTTTCGAGACTGCGCAGCAGCATCCAGGCGGTGTTGGGATCGCAGATCGTTCCCATGGTGTTGCGCAGAGCCCGTACCGGGTCCATCCAGCGCCGCGCTCCGGTCAGCCCGCCGGCGACAAGGTCGGAATGGCCGCCGGCATATTTGGTCAGAGAATAGACCACGATATCGGCGCCATGGTGCAAAGGATGCTGCCACAGCGGCCCGAGAAACGTGTTGTCGATAGCAATGGGCGGGCGCTCGGCCTTGGCGAATGCGGCATCGCGCGCGGCGGCAACGGCCTCGATATCCACCAGGGCATTAGTGGGGTTGGCGGGACTCTCGAGAAACACCAGCGCCAGTTTGCCCCCCTGACCGGCAGCCAACGCCTTGCCGCGATCGACGACCGCATCGATTTCTTCCCGGGTGGCGCCTGCCGGAAAATCCACATAGCCCACGCCAAAGCGCGACAGGGTGCGAGCAATAAAGCCCTCGGTCGCGGCGTAAAGCGGCCCGGAATGGACGATGACATCGCCCTTGCCGCAATAAGCCAGCAGCAACGTCGCGATGGCCGCCATGCCTGAGGAAAACACCAGCGCATCCTCCGCCCCGTCCCAGATGCCGAGCCGATCTTCGAGAATTTCCTGGTTGGGTCCGTTGAAGCGCGAATAGACCAGGCCTTCTGCGCCGCCCGGGCGCATGCCGGTAATTCCTTCGAAATGGCGCTTGCCCGCCGCCGCGCTTTCGAAGGCGAAGGTGGATGTCAGGAAGATCGGCGGCTTGAGTGCGCCTTCCGACAACACCGGATCATAGCCGTAGCCCATCATCAGCGTGGAAGGTTGCAGTTGCCGGCCCCCTAGCGTCGTCACTTCGGGTTTGGGCTTGCGGCGCGGCGTGCGCGATGGTGGGGCTACCGTCATGACAGCGGCGAGTGTAGCTTCTCACCCCCGGCGTGGCGACGGAAATCGCGGCTCAGGCCAGGGCGGCCACGCCCCATACGACCCCGACGATCAGAAACGTCCCGGCAATATCGAGCAACAGCCCCGCTTTGAGCACCCGCGGCAAGGCGACATGCCCGGTCGCCCAGGCGATGGCGTTGGGTCCGGTGCCGGCGGGCAGCATGAAACCCCAGCTGGCGGCAATCGCGGCGGGCAGCGCCAGCAGGATC
>JAYVWX010000225.1:0-8174 GCA_043785715.1 Novosphingobium sp.
GCGTGGCGCCATATTCGCCGGCCTGATTGACCCGCAGCATGCGATCGGTGTTTGGTCGGGTCATGCCGGCAGCCTCCGCAAGTGCCTGGGCCCGCGCGCCAGCACCAGGAAAATCGCCAGCGCGGCAGCCATCGAAAACAGGAAATTCCAGCCCGCCAGCGAAATCCCGGCGAAGCTCCACGGCGCGACGTCGCAGCGCACCAGCGGCGCGTTCATGATCGCTTCGAGCGGATCGGCGCTGCCGGCGGCGGCAGTGGTGGTGCAGGCGGTCAGCCCTTGCCACCAGCCATATTCAACGCCGGCATGAAATCCGCCGATCATTCCGGCAAAGGCGATTGCAGCGCCTGCCAGCGCAGTCAAAATCGCAGCCTGCGGGCGGGTCCAGGCGGCAAAGGCCAGCGCCAGGGCAGCGAAATGGGCATAACGCTGCCACCAGCACAGCTCGCACGGATAGAGCCCGAAACCATATTGCGAGAGATAGGCGCCCCCCAGCAGCATCGCTGGCGTCAGCAGCGCGAGCACGCGCGCGAGCCGGGCTGCCACTGCGCTTTCCATGTCCGGGCTATGGCCGCCGAACCACAAGCCCGGCCGCAGCCGAGGTCCGCCGCAGTGTCTGGGTCGCGTAGTGCAGCTGGAAGTCCTTGATTCCCTTGGCCTGCAATTCCGCAGTGGTCATGCGGAAGCGGGGGTCGTCCTGTTTGTCGGTTTCGAGCTGCTTCTCATCAAGACTGATCTCGTTGATCAGATGGCCGCGCAGGTCGGATTCGCGCAGCGACCGCTCGGCGCGAAGCTTGGCATCGGGGTCGGTCAGTTGCGGCACCCGGATATCCGGTTCGATCCCGCCTTCCTGCACCGATTTGCCAGACGGCGTGTAATAGCGCGCCGTGGTCAGCTTGATCGCGCTGGTGCGGTCGAGGCTGATCATCTGCTGGACGCTGCCCTTGCCGAAGCTGCGCTCGCCCATGATCAACGCGCGGTGGTTGTCTTGCAGGGCGCCGGCGACGATTTCGGAGGCGGAGGCGCTGCCCGCGTCGATCAGCACGATCATCGGGATGCCCTTGGCGGCATCGCCGCGGAACACGGTTTCGGCTTTGTAATACTCATTCTCGCTGGCGATGCGGCCGCGCTGCGAGACCACCGTGCCCGAGGTCAGAAACAGATCGGAAAGCGCCACCGCCTCATCCAGCGAGCCGCCCGGATTGGAGCGCAGATCGAGCACCAGCCCGGAGAGCTTGCCGCCGCTCTGCTGTTTCATCGTCTGGATCGCGGTATTGACGTCATTGCCGACATTGCGGGAAAATTCGTTGACCGAAACAATGCCGATGCCGTTTTCCAGTTTCGAGGTGACCGGCTCGAGATCGATCACGCCGCGCGTGACAGTGACATCGAACGGCTCATCGCGTCCGGTGCGGAAGATGGTGAGCCGGATCGAGGTGCCTGCCTCACCGCGCATCTTGCCCACCGCATCATCGATATCGCCGCCGTAGTAGAGTTTGCCATCGAGGTGCGTGATGAAATCGCCCGCCTTGAGCCCGGCCTTTTCCGCCGGACTGCCGCGCATCGGCGAGACCACTTTGACCGCGCCGTCATCCATGACGACCGACAGGCCGAGCCCGGAATAGCTGCCGTCGATCATCGTCTCAAGCCGCTGCAGGCTGGAGCCGTCGAGATAGCTCGAATGCGGATCGAGGCTGGATAGCATGCCGTCGATTGCGCCTTTCAGCAGCTTGTCGTCGTCCACCTGCTCGACGTAATTCGCCTTGATCAGCTGATAAACCGCGAGCAGCTTGCCGAATTGCGGGCCGGCGCGGGCATCGACAGCGGCCAGGCCGGCGGTCGTCGCCGGCAGCAGTGCGACCGCGGTTACCAGCAGCGCCGCGCGGGTGAGAGAAGCAAGTTTCATTGGTCGATCCGCCTTTTCGAGAATTGCGGGTGTTGGTGCCCGTTCAATATCGCCAGCAGTCTTACTATCGCGTCGCCTTGCTGAACGCCAGATGGCGCATTAGACCCTCATGGCGCGAAAGTCACAGGGCCTTGAGATATTCCAGCGGATTGACCGGCTCGCCGCCGCGCCGCAGTTCCAGTGTGATTACCGGGCGCCCGGCCCCGGCGATGCCGATTGGCGAGCCGCTGACCAGCCGGCCGCCAATCCGCGTGTCGAGCTGGGCCAGGCCGGTCACCAGCGAAGTCCAGCCGCCGGCGTGTTCGATGATGACGATGCTGCCATAGCCGCGATAGGGCCCGGCAAAGACCACCCGCCCCGGTGCCGGCGCGACCGCCTGCGCGCCCTGCCGGGCGGCCAGAGCAATGCCGCGCGAACGGGGCAGGCCTGGCTGCGTCTCGCCGAAACCCGCAATCAGCCGGCCCGAGACCGGGAGCATATAGTCCGGCAGTCCGCCGGACGGCGTTGACGGCACTGGCGCGGCGGCAATTCGCGCGTCGGCGGGCCTTGCCGGGCGCAGCACCGGGCCGGGCAGCGCGGCCAGCTCGGCCCGAAGCGAGCTCGCCTTGCCGAGATTGACCGCCAGCGCATCGAGATCGCTCGCCCGCTCGGCCAGCGCCAGCGCGCGTTCGCTCTCACGGTCGGCGATGCTGCCGACCATGCGCGAGGCGAGGCGCTGGCGGGTCTCCAACCCGGCAAGGCGCTGCCGCCGCTGCTCAAGCTCGCCTTGGCTCCTGCTCAGCTGCAGCACCGCCAGCCGGGCTTGGCGCTGAAGGGTCTTGGCCTGGTCAAGTTCGGCGCGGAGCGATGCGGTGCGGCGCTCGACTTCGGGTAGCAGGGTAGCCAGGATCGCGCGCAGATACATGGCATCGCGCACCGAACCCGGCCGCAGCAGCGACAGCACCGGCGGGCGGCGCGAGAGGCGCTGCAGCGCGGCGGTAAGGCGCACCAGCGGCTGCTGCTTTTCGGCCAGCCGTACCCGCAGGCCACGGCGCTGCTGCTCGATCAATTCCAGCCGCGCGCGGCTGACGGCCATGGCGGCCTGGGTCTGCTGAATCCGGGCGGCTATACCGGCAGCTTCGCGGGCGGTGCGGTCTGCCGTCTCGGTGACCCGTGCCGTCTCGGCCTCAAGCCGTTCGGCGCGCTGGCGCGCGGTGTTGCCTTCGCGCTGCGCCTGGGCCAGCGCGCTGCGGATTTCACCGGGGTTTTCGTAAACCGCCGGCTGCTGCGCCCCTATTGGCAATGCAATCACCGCTCCCACCAGAGGTAGCAGGGCGACAGGACCGAAGCGGGGGCGCATCATCGGCGTCCCTTAGCCCGAACGATGATAGGGGTGGCCAGCAATTATGCTGGTTGCGCGCCACAATTGTTCCATCAGCATCGCGCGGACCAGCAGATGCGGCCAGGTCATCGCGCCGAAACCGAGCAGCAGATCCGCCCCGGCCCGCATCTCCTTGCTGTGGCCATCGGCCGCGCCGATATAAAACCGGGCCTCGCGCACCCCGTCGTCGCGCCAGCGGCCGAGCAGGGCGGCGAATTCCTCGGAAGCCAGCTGGCGTCCGTGCTCGTCGAGCAGAATTTCACGGCAGGGGGTGAGCGGCGCGGGGATGGTGCCGCCGGTTTCAGGGAGCTCTGTCAGCTTGAACGGCCAGGCAATGCGCTTTGCGTAGCGATCGATCAGTTCCGCTTCAGGCGAGCGGCCGATCTTGCCCCGGGCAATGACATGCAGCCGCATCGCCGATCTACCGCACCGGCGGCTGCCGGCTCAGGCCGCGCCCAGGTCGGGACTGTCGCCAAACGCCCACATGCGTTCGAGATTGTAGAAACTGCGCACTTCCGGGCGAAAGATATGGATGATGACATCTCCGGCATCGACCAGCGCCCAGTCGGCGGCGGGCAGGCCTTCGATCCGGACATGGCCGAAACCGCCATGCTTGACCCGCTCCGCCAGCTTTTCGGCAATCGCCGCAACCTGGCGGTTTGACCGGCCGGAAGCGATAACCATATGATCGGCAATCGAGCTTTTGCCTTCGAGCGGAATCGACACGACGTCCTGCGCCTGATCGTCGTCCAGCGATTGCAGCACCAGCGCGTGGAGCGAGCCGGGCTCGCTGACGATAGCCGTAGCGGCGGGCTCGGCGGCGGGGCCGGCCTGGGCCGGCAGGATTTGCGCCTGCGTCATGTAAATCGAGTTAGCTCCTGTAATGGTCCGTAAGGACAAGTAGGGCGGATTACCCCGCGGGCAATGATATTTCTGCGGGAATGGGCGAAGATGCGGGATCGAGGCGACTGCGGCGCGCTCACGCAGGGTCCAACAATCGGCAGTCCATCGGGATGGAGTGCTGTGTTACCCCGTCGCGCAAACCTTTTACCGGAAAGCGGCGCGACCAATGCGGATCGGCGCGGCGGATTTCCGTGGCCGAACGCCTGTCGGGATTGAAACGCAGCGTGATCAGTGCGGGGGCGCTCCATCCGGCCCGGTTGCAAAGACTGGCGGCAGGCATGCGGAAACGCCTGAGCCAAGCCATCGCGGGGCTCGCGAAGGCGGCGCTGTCATAGCCCGGACGGGCAATCACCGCAATCGGCAAGAGTCGCGCGATCCCGCGCCAGTCTCGCCACATCCCGAACTGGGCCAAATTGTCCGACCCCATCAGCCAGATGAAGCGCCGTTTGGGGAACCGGCGGAGCAGCTTGCGCAGCGTATCGACGGTGTAGCGCGTGCCGAGTTGGCGTTCGATCGCGGTGACCCTAATGGGCGCCCGGCGGGCCTGGTTGCGGGCGGAGGCGACGCGGCTCGCCAGCGGCGCCATCGCCTTGGCGGGCTTGAGCGGATTGCCGGGCGAGACCAGCCACCAGACCTCATCGAGGCCAAGCTTGTGCATACAAAACAGCGAAATGCGCCGGTGCCCGCCGTGCGCCGGATTGAAACTGCCGCCCAGCAGCCCGGTGCAGGGGCCGATCGGGGGCGCGCCGCGCCTGCCGCTCAAGGCCGAACCTGGCCGGTGCCGCGCACCTGCCATTTATAAGTCGTCAGCCCTTCCAGCGCGACCGGGCCGCGCGCATGCAGCCGGCCGGTGGCAATGCCGATCTCGGCGCCCAGCCCGAACTCGCCGCCATCGGCGAACTGGCTCGACGCGTTGACCATGACGATGGCGCTGTCGACTTCCTCAAGAAAGCGCTCGGCGGCAGCGTGGTCGGCGGTGACGATGGCATCGGTATGGTTCGATGAGTGCCGCTCGATGTGCGCCAGCGCCGCATCCAGCCCGTCAACCACCGCAACCGAGAGAATCGCGTCGAGATACTCGCAATCCCAGTCGTCGGCGCTGGCCGGCAAAATACGCGGATCGATCGAGCGCGCGCGGGCATCGCCGCGCAGTTCGCAGCCGCTATCGATCAGGCCTGCGACAACGCTGGCCGCTTCGGGAAATTGCGCATCGAGCAGCAGCGTCTCCATCGCGCCGCAGATACCGGTGCGGCGCATCTTGGCATTGAGCGCGATCATGCGTGCCATCGCCGGATCGGCGGCGGCATGAATATAGGTGTGGCAGATGCCGTCAAGATGGGCGAGCACCGGCACCCGCGCATCGGCCTGCACCCGCGCGACCAGGCTCTTGCCGCCGCGCGGGACAATCATATCGATCAGGCCCGCCGCCGCCAGCATCGCGCCGACCGCAGCGCGGTCCTGGGTGGGGACCAGTTGCACTGCTCCGGTTGGCACACCGGCTTCGGCCAGCCCTTTGGCCAGCGCAGCGTGGATCGCCCGGTTGGAATGCACCGCCTCGCTGCCGCCGCGCAGCATCACCGCGTTACCCGAACGCAGGCACAGCGCGGCGGCGTCCGCGGTGACGTTCGGCCGGCTCTCGTAGATGATCCCGATAAGGCCAATTGGCACGCGCACCCGGCGCAGGCGCAGACCGTTGGGCCGCTCGCTGCTGTCGATCGTCTCACCGACCGGATCGGGCAGCGCGGCGACCTGTTCGACCGCATCGGCGATCCCGGCGAGGCGGGCGGGGTCGAGCTTCAACCGGTCAAGCATGGCCCCGGTGAGGCCGTTGGCTTCCCCGGCGGCCAGATCGAGGGCGTTGGCGGCGAGGATTTCGATCTCGGCGTCGCGCAAAGCTTGGGCACCGGCATATAGAGCGCAGGCCTTGGTCTCGGCGGAGAGTTTCGCCAGCACGCGCTGAGCTTGCCGACCAGCCTGGGCGAGGCGGCCGATCAGTTCC
Source organism: Novosphingobium sp. (assembly GCA_043785715.1). Classification (GTDB taxonomy): domain Bacteria; phylum Pseudomonadota; class Alphaproteobacteria; order Sphingomonadales; family Sphingomonadaceae; genus Novosphingobium. The sequence goes on from JAYVWX010000225.1 coordinate 6,166, forward strand.
TGCGAAGATTCGGGGTGTTGTTGAAGTGCGGACATGGCGCTGCCTAACAGCCGCCAAGCAAAATGTCACCGGCTTCCCGTTATTCGGAAAGCAGGCTACCAACGCCTGCTGTCGATATAGTTCCACTTCATTGGCTCGATTGATCGTATAGCACGCGCGCTTCACCGTAGAACGACAGCGCCACGCGCCGCGCCGATTCGCCAGACTGCTTCGCTGCTGCTAACGGCCGCTTGTCCTAGAGCAAAACAAGCGGGGTCGGATGTGAAGAATTTAACCGTGGGCGGTTGGCAAAATCGCTTGCGCCGCCGCTTCCCCGACCGCGAGTTTTTCATGCGTTCCCAAGGGCATGTCCGGTTCATTACAATCTCGTCCCAGTTGCAAATGGTAGCCGCCGCAGTGGCCGCAATGTTACTGGTCAGCTGGCTCGCCGCCATGGCGACAATGGCGCTGTCACGTACGATGTCGAGTAGCGACCGGATCGATTTGCTCAACCGGGAAGCCAGGGTGGTGAACGCCGAAAGTCGGGTCACAGAGTATCGCAAGGGGATCGACACGGTAGCGTCCGATCTCACGCAGCGGCAAGAGGCGATGGAAAAGCTGGTACAGGTCCATGTCGGCACATTGCCAAACGACCAACAGGCGGGCGAGACCGTCTCCGACAGCAGCAACGAAGCCGCGCGCACGGTGGCCAAAGTCAGCGCGGCGGTACCCGAGGCGGCAGGTCTGGCGCGGATCGAGGCCCGCCAACTCGCCTTCGCCGAACGTCTGACCAAACTGGCTGACCGCCGCGCTGCCCGCGCCTCCGCCCTTATCCGCAAATTGGGCTTGAGCCCGGCGGCAATGCTCGCGGCCCGCAACGACACCAGCGCGCAGGGCGGTCCCCTGATCCCGCTGTTCGATTCGGCACACGTCAAGCTGGATGGGCGTTTCGAACGATTGGGGCTCAGCCTCGCCCGGATGACCGCGCTTGAAGGCAGCCTTACCATGTTGCCGCAATATTTGCCGGCACGGATGGATTACATCTCATCGGGTTTCGGCTACCGCGCCGATCCATTCACGGGCGGCGCTGCATTCCACGCCGGTCTCGACTTCCGCGGCCCCTACGGCGCGCCGATCTATGCCGCGGCCAAGGGCCGGGTTGCCTTTGCCGGGGTCAAGCCGGGCTATGGCAATTGCATCGAAATCGACCATGGCAACGGTCTGATGACCCGCTATGCCCATATGTCGGCCTTCCGCACCCATCGTGGCGACCAGGTTTCAGCAGGCAGCGCCATCGGATCGATTGGCAGCTCCGGCCGCTCGACCGGACCGCATCTCCATTTCGAAGTTCGAATCCATGACCGGCCGGTTAATCCCCGCCCCTTTCTCGAGGCAGCAACGCATGTTTCCCAAAAAGTCATCGCATCCGCAGTTTCAGTCGCCGGGTAACCGCTCGGTGAACGCCCCCGGCTTTTCGATCCTCGGTCCCGACACCGCCATCCGGGGCGATATCAATGCCGAGTCCGATCTCCACATCGAAGGCAGTATCGAAGGCGACGTGACCTGTGCCACGCTGGTCCAGGGCGAAGACAGCGAGATCATCGGTGCGGTGAGTGCCGGTTCCGCCCGGCTTGCCGGCAGGGTCTGGGGCACGATCAGCGCGGGCGAACTGGTGATCCTCAAATCGGCCAAAATCTCCGGCGATGTCTATTACGATGCGCTGACGATTGAGCCCGGGGCGCAGGTCGATGGTCGCATCTCGGTTCGCGCGGCGTCGGCAGGCGCTGGTTCCAGGGCCGACGGTTCTACCGAACCCTTGCTGTTGGTGGCGAGTTCCGCCTTGTAGACTGCGGGGGCCGGGAAAACCGGTTCGCCCACTTTCGCACGATACCTCAAGCAGCGCTCACCCCGGTCGCAGCCAGTTCCGCCCTGAGCGCCTTGCGATCGAGTTTGCCGACCATGGTCGTCGGCAAACTCTGGCGAATAATGACATCGTCGACCCGCTCGTGCTTGCCCAACCGGGAGTTCAC
>JAYVWX010000226.1:0-3641 GCA_043785715.1 Novosphingobium sp.
CAGCTTGCGTCCGAGCAGCGATGCCAGCCAGTGCCGGCGCTGGTCCGCCACCGCAACGCGCAATTCGGCGGCGCGGCGCTTGATTGCCGGGGCATCGACCTGCGGCATGCGCGCGGCGGGGGTGCCGGCGCGGCGCGAGTAGGGGAAGATGTGGCCGTGGACGATGCCGAGTTCGCGGATGATCGAGAGATTGTCGGCGTGCGCGGCTTCGTCTTCGGTCGGGAAACCGGCGATCAGGTCGGCGCCGATGGCGATGTCCGGCCTTCTGGCCTGCAAGCCCGCCACCAGTTCCACCGCATCGCGGCGCAGGTGACGGCGCTTCATGCGTTTAAGAATGAGGTCGCTGCCCGATTGCAGCGAAAGGTGCAGATGCGGCATCACCCGGGGCTCGCCGGCGATCAGATCGAACAGCTCCGGGTCGATCTCTATTCCGTCAAGCGACGACAGCCGCAGCCGTGGCAGCACAGGGCAGGCGCGCAGGATCGCGGTGACCAGCGCGCCGAGTCGGGGTTCGCCGGGCAAGTCTGTGCCCCAAGAGGTGAGATCGACGCCGGTCAGCACCACTTCGCGCACGCCGGCATCGCAGTGCCGCACCACTTCGGCGATTACGTCGGCCGGGAGATGCGAGCGGCTCGGCCCGCGTCCCTGCGGGATGATGCAGAAGGTGCAATCGTGATCGCAGCCGTTCTGCACGGCGACGAAGGCCCGGGTGTGTTGCGAGATGATGGGTTCGGCCTTGCCCGCCGGCACCTGCCAGGCGCGTGGATCGAGCTTGGCGGCGTTGGCGACGAAGCCATCGACTTCGGGCATGGCGGCAAGGCTCTCGCGCTCCACTTCCGCCGCGCAGCCGGTCACCAGCAGCCGCGCTGCGGGGCGCTCCCGGCGGGCGCGGCGGATCGCCTGACGGGTCTGCCGCACGGCTTCGCCGGTCACCGCGCAGCTGTTGATCACGACAAGGTCGCTGGCGCCCGCGAGCAGGCCGCGCAGCGCTTCGCCTTCGGACAGGTTCAGCCGGCAACCCAACGAGCGCACCTCAACGCTCACGGGGCAACTCCATAATCGGCCGGGTCGAAAGTGCCGCGAAAGCTCTCGGCGGCGGTGCCGGTCATTTCGATCCGGCCGTCATCGCGCCACTCGATCAGCAGCGGCCCGCCCGTCAGCGTCACAGTGATCCGGCGTTCGGTGAGCCCCCGCCGCATCGCCGCCACCGCGGTTGCGCAAGCCCCCGTGCCGCAGGCCCTGGTCTCGCCGACGCCGCGCTCCCACACGCGCAGGCGTATGGCATCGCGCGCAATAACAGTCGCGGCATTTACATTGACCCGGTCCGGGAACAGCGGGTCGTGTTCGATCAACGGACCGAGGCGTGAGAGATCGACAGCCTGGCTATCCGGCACGAAAAACACCACATGCGGGTTGCCGACATTGACGCCTGCCGGACCTTCAAGCTCGTCCCAGCCGACCGGCATCGTCAACGTATCCATCGCATAGGCGAGGGGGATTTCGTCCCAGCCAAAGCGCGGCGGGCCCATGTCGACGGCAATGCCGCTTTCGCCGGGGGTGGTGGTCAGGATGCCGGCCAGCGTTTCGATCCGGGCGGGCGCGCCGTGGAGCAGGCCAACCGCGCGTGTCGCATTGCCGCAAGCTTCGACCTCGCCGCCATCGGCATTGAAGATGCGCATGCGGAAATCGGCGGCGGTTGACGGCTCAAGCAGAATCAGTTGATCGCAGCCGATGCCGGTCCTGCGATCCGCCAGCGCGGCGGCAAGCGCATTGTCCACCGGCGCGATCACCTGTGCGCGGCCGTCCAGGACGATGAAATCGTTGCCCAGGCCATGCATCTTGATGAAGGGTACGCGCATCCGGCGCGCTCTATGCGCTGGCCCGGGCTTCGTCCAGTGTCGCGCGGGTTCAGCCGGTGGTGGCTGAACGGTCCGGCCGGTCGGCAGATTCCTCCGCGGCGGGTTGTAATTCGGCGACTGGCGCCGGCATCGCGGTTTGCAGGAGATCCAGCGCCGCCAGTCGCTCAAGCGTCGCTGCTGCGCTTTCGGGCCGTCCGTAGAGATAGCCTTGTCCCTTGAAATCGCCATAGGCCTGAAGTTCGGCCAGCACTGCTTCCGATTCAATCCCTTCCGCGGTCATCGGCAGGCCAAGGCCTTCGCCCAGCGCAGCGATCGTCTTGAAGATTGTCGCGCTGTCCTTGCCCTCGGTCAGGTTCATGACGAAGCTCCGGTCGATCTTGATGGAATCGAAGGGCAGTTCCCGCAGCTGTCCGAGCGAGCTGTATCCGGTACCGAAATCGTCGAGGCTGATGCGGATGCCCTGGTTTTTCAGGCTGGCGAGCATCGCTCGCACGGCGCTGACGTTTTCGAGCAGGCAACTCTCGGTAATCTCGATTTCCAGTCGCTGCGGCGGAAAATTGGATTCGACCAGCAACTTCAGGAGCTTTTGCGAAAACCAAGGGTCGCGAAGCTGCACAGGCGAAATATTGACTGCCAGTGCGAGTTTGGGGTTCCAGGCCTTGGCGTCATGCAAAGCCTTGACGATGAGTTGCTCCGACAGCACGTCGATCACGCCGAGATCTTCGGCGATGGGGATGAATATCTGCGGGTTGACGATGCCGTATGTGGGCGACTTCCACCGGGCCAGCATTTCAAAGCCAGTCAGCTTGCCGGTCTTCAGATCGATCTGCTGTTCGTAATACGGGACAAATTCGCCCTGTTCGATACCGCGGCGAATTCCTGCTTCGAGTTCGCGCCGGAACCGCAGTTCCCCTTCCATCGCGGCTTCGAACCAGAAAAAGCAATTCCGGCCGTGGCGTTTGGCGTGGTACATGGCGATATCGGCGGAGTGGAGCAGCGCCTGGGTCATGGACTGCGCATCGTCGAGTTCGATATCGCAGTCGCTCCGGGCAATGCCCAGCGAGACAGTCATCGAAATTTTGGTTTCTTTGGCAAACATCGGTGCGGATATGGCGTCGATAAGCGCAGCGGCCAGTTGGTCCACCCGCTCGGGATGAGCAGGATCAAGGGGGACCAGAAGAGCGAATTCGTCCCCCCCAAGCCGGGCCACCAGCGCGTTCGCCGGTAAAACCAGGGTAATCCGATTGGCGGTTTCCTGCAGAATCGCATCTCCGGCAGCGTGACCGTGCAAATCATTGATCTGCTTGAACCGATCAAGGTCGGCCATCACCAGGGCAAATCGGTTGGCAGGCGCGTTATGACCGGACATCAACTGGTCGGCGATCCTGGCAAAGCTGCGACGGTTCAGGAAACCGGTGAGCACATCGGTTTCAGCGAGCGAGCGCGCCTCGGCCTCTGCCGCGCGGTGGTGCAACACCGCCTGGGACAGGTCGCGGTATCGCCGCCAGCCAAACAGGATGATGACGACATTCAGCAGCACCGCCAGGGCGATCAGCGGGCTCGGCAGTAGTCCGGTGCCGCGGATCGCCTGAACCGCCTGCGACAGGGCCGAACTCCCGGTGCCCACGAACAGGAGGATGGCTGCCACGGCGATGCCCAGCGCCACCATGTCGTGCCCGGCATCACGCGAATGTACATCGATGGCATTCTCTGCCGTACTGAAATCATCTTTTGGCAATCCGCATTCCCTGTTTGCCGAGCCGCAATATTGCCGCGAGGGTG
>JAYVWX010000227.1:0-2729 GCA_043785715.1 Novosphingobium sp.
ACAAGTTCGCGCGCCTGCCAAAGCTTCATGATCGGCGTCGCCCCGGCGTTGACAACTCCGGTCGCCCCGACCACGACCGTCCAGGCCAGCGCGACGATGCCGAGGAGGTTATGGTAGTCGAGCCATTTAAGCCGCAGGCTGCGCGAGGTCCTGAGCGTGCCAAAGGCGAGCTTGCGCGTAAAGGGCGCGTAGAGGACGACGCCCGAGACGATTGCCGCGACGAAAAGCAGGCCCATCGCGCCGAGGAACAGCATCCCCGGCAGCCCGAGGAACATGTCGGTATGAAGCTGGAGGAGGAAAAGCATCACGCCTTCTTCCTCGGGCTTGCCGACCGGCAGGCCACTCGAACGATCGAAGGACTGGATGTGCATGGCCCTGGCCGGCGAGTCCGGGCGAGGCGCGGTGGTCACGGTCATCAGCGGGTCGTCATTGTCGAAGGCCATGAACACGGGCACTTCGCCAAGTCGCATGGCCAAGGCTTTGGCCAGAATGGTGTCGAGTGGAAGCAGCCCAGGCGCCTCGCTCGACGATCCGACGCCCGCCCTGGCATAAGTGGGCTGCACTTCGGTCAGCGCATCTATTTCGTGATGGAAGATCAGCGGCAAACCCGTCAGGCACAGCATCAGCAGGAATGCGGTGCAGACGAGGCTCGTCCATTTGTGGACGAGGAACCAGAGCCGGATTGTTTTGTGGGTCAAGAGGAAGCCCGCAGTTTCCACTGGCCCAAATCGACCGCAAGGTAGGGATTGATGGCATAGCGCTCGCCGCCGAAGTAATCGCGGTGGTTGTCGAGGCTTTTGTAGTTCGCGTTCAGGCGGAAGGCCGCATTGCCGCTGATCGGGGCGTTGATGTCCGCCGCGATGTCCCACGCGCCGAATGTATTGACGCTGGCCGTTCCGCCCACCGACAGAGCCTCGGCCGAAGGTGTCTTCTGCACGCGGTTGATGATGCCGCCGCTGCCGCCGCGCCCGAAGATCAGCGCGAACGGCCCTTTCAGGATTTCCACCCGCTCGATGTTGTAGAGGCTGCGATAGTATTGCACGTCGTCGCGCACGCCATCGAGGAAGAAGTCGGCGGTGGTGTTCTGGCCGCGCAGGGTGATCTGGTCGCGGTTGCCTTCGCCCTGACCGACAGTGGTGCCCGGCACATAACGCAAGACATCGGCCATGCTGCGCTGCGCCTGATCATCAAGCCGTTCGCGCGTTACGACCGAGGTCGACTGCGGAACATCCAGCAGCGGCGTATCGGTCTTGGTCACGGTGATCGAATTGTCGGCTTTGTAGCCATCGGCTTTGCCCGTGACGATGATGGTGCGCGCGTCATCGCCTTCTGCTTCGGATGCCCAAGCGACGCCAGGCGCACAAATCAACGCGGTGGAAATGAGCAACAGATTCTTCATGAAACCCCCTAGAACGATACGTATCCGTCGCGGCCCTAGCTCTATTGCGACTGCGTTGCAATAGCGATTGCGATGGTCCGATCGCCACCAACAAGCTACATCGCATTGGCGTCACCATCATGCGCCGCAATGCGAAATTGTGCCATTACAGTCCCGATATCCGGGAGAGGCGGTGGCCGGAAAGACAAGGGAGAGTCCCCATGAACAGCGCAGAATTCCTATGGGCGACCCCCCGTCTGGCACTGCTCGCAGCCGCATCGCTCGCCGCCGCCGGACCCGCCGTCGCCCAGAACACATCCGAAGAATCCACCCCGTCATCACGGTCACCGCGCCGCGCACGGTGACCAGTCCGGTGCGGCGGCATGGCCGCGGCGCAGCGGACAAGGCGGTGATAACGCTCCAGATCAGCGTCCGGTATGCCGACCTCGATCTCGCCGATCCTGCCGATGCGGCCAGACTCATGATCCGGGTCGAAGGCGCTGCGCGGGATGCTTGCAGGCAGCTCGACAGATTATACCCGCTCGACAAGGACAAGGATTGCGTTGTCCGGGCGGTGGGAGATGCGAGGCCGCGCGCGCAGGCGGTAATCGATGCTGCCGGGGGGCAGAAGCCCGCGAAGTGAGGTTGGTGTCCGCTTTCAGTCATTCCCATTACCCGCCCACACCGATCTCAGGCCGAGCTTGTGTTAGCTATGGTCTGTCAACCGAAAACGCCATCGCCAGTTGCTGGTGCTGCTTGAGCAATGATAAGGCCAGCCCATGTCGAGAACCCTTGCGATCGCTGCGCTGGCACTTGCCGCCGGAGCCACTGCCACTCAACCATCGGCCAGCGAGGCGCCCCACGCGACTCAGCACCGCACCGCCGAAGGCCCCGTCCTGTCCGCCGGGGCAAGGCGCGGGCTGGCCTTCGCGCAGCAGCGCTGCTCGGCCTGCCACGCGGTGACCGAAAACCGCATCTCGCCTAATCCGGAATCCCCGTCGTTCGAGGACATCGCCAACCGGCCTGGCGTCACCACGGCTACGCTGCGGCAATTCCTGCGCGATTCGCACAACTACCCGGAAGCCATGAACTTCAGGGTCGAACCCGCCCGGATCAGGGACCTGGCGGACTATATCGTGACCATGAAGAAGGCCGGTTACCGGCCTGTGATGTAATACTGTGGATCGGCTTTGAAGCGGGACCCCGCCAGATGATTACCTATTGAATTGATTTCTATGCCGAAGTTTGATCAAAGAGGTGGCCCGGTTTGTCTGCACAGGGATTGGCAACAGATAAGTGGATCGTCTGCCGGTTGCTTCCTCGATTTGCCGATATGGGTCGTCATGCAGGG
>JAYVWX010000228.1:0-4637 GCA_043785715.1 Novosphingobium sp.
TCGTCGCTGACAGCCTCATGGCCGCCCGGTCCGATCGAAACTACGCGATGTGCCCCCGTCATTGTGCACATTTACCATAATTGCCGCGCGGATAAACCCCCGATTAACCTCAAGGCCGTAAAGGTCGGCCATGGCCTATGAACCCGGAGCTCTGGATGCAACGCTTGCGGCCGCTGCGGGTGACGATCCCGTGCTGCTAAACGAACTGCGCCAGGCTTTCACCGACAGTCTGGCGCGGCAGATCGACTTGCTGAGCCGCGCGCGCTGCGACGGAAACTGGCAGGTGGCGGCGATGCGGCTCAAGGGGTTGGCCGCCAGTTTTCACGTTAGCACTCTGATCGATCTGGCCGAGACGGCGCTTCAAACCGTGCCGGGAGATCCAGCGATCGTGCGCCGGCTTGAGACATTTCTCGGCGAATTCAGCGCCGTCTGACGCCGCCACGCGAAGGGTGCGCTTGGCACGCGCCGCCGCCTTCTTTATGAGCCTCTCCCAATTGGCCAACATCTAGCCCGCGTCTGGTCGGCAACTGATGGGAGAGGGACGCTGCGGGTTGCCTTGCTAACGATGCTGGAAGCCGCACGGGGCAGCCCGGCTGTGCTGCGTGCGGAGCTCAAGGTGGGAGCGGGCACGCTTGCCCGGTACCAGCTGGCATTGGTGCTGGCCATGGAATGCGAGCGGATCATTTGTATCGCCCGCCAAATGACCCCGGATCTGATTCGCCTTCAGCACGATGCGGAAGGCGCGGGAGCGCGGTTCCATGTTGTCCCCGGCGCGCGGGCGTTAGCCGGTCTGGTGACGGCCAATGATGAAGTTCTGGCAATTGCCGACGGTTTACTGGCCTTGCCCCAGGCGGCTCTGGAGTTGCTGCAAGGCAGTGCTGTGGTGCTGGTGCAACCAGTCGAGCAGGGGGTCGCCGCTGGTTTCGAGAGGATCGATCTCAATCATGCCGCAGCCGGGATAATCCGGATTCCAGGCCGTTTGGTCGAGCGGCTGAACGAATTGCCGGCGGATTGCGATGTCACTTCGGCGCTGACCCGCATCGCCCTGCAGGCCGGCATTGCGCAGCGCGAGCTTCCAGCGGAAGTGCGCGACGGGGTGCGATGGCGGCTGGTTCGCGACGAGGATGATGCGCACGGGACTGAAGCCGGGTGGATCGCCATCCATCTTGGCGACGATGCCCCGGCAACCCCAGGCGCGGTTCTGGCCCGGTTTGGCGTCCGCCATTTCGGCCCGGTGATGCTTCATGCCGGCAGCGGCGGCAACGCGGTGGCGGTCGGCGCGTCGGCGATGGTGCTGATGGCGCTCGCCTCCGGCTGGTTCGGCTTGACTGCGACCGCCCTGATTTGCCTCGGTCTGGCCTGGATGGTGCGGCGCGCGGCGACAATGCTGTTCCGCGCCGAACGGGAATCGCTGGCCTTGCCGGTTTTACGCGAGGGTCGCGAGGCGGTGTTCGTCTGGCTGCTCGATGCAGCGACCGTCACTGTCCTGGCTTGGAGTGCGGGAGCATTTCCCTGGCTCTCGTTTTGGCAGCGGGCCTTTGCGCCGCTGATGCTGCTGTGCCTGGTCCGGCTGATGGCGCGCGCAATCGATCGGCGGGCGGCGGCGTGGATCGGCGACCGTTTGCTGCTGGCGCTGATCCTCGCCATTGCCGCGGGGGCGGGCGTGCTGTCGCAGGCGGTACCTTTGCTGGCCACCATACTTGCATTTGCCGGAATCCTGTGGCCCGTTAGCCGGCGGGACTAACGCGAGTTTAACCATGACGCGCTAGAACCCGGGGAATTATGGAAGCTGATGCCACAACCACATTCCCGCAATCCGTCGTGGCCGGGCTGCGTGACGGGCTCGCCAGCGGGGATGCCGTGATCGCCGCACTCGCGCCCGGCCTGCGCCAGCTGCTCGAAAACGGCGAGAATCCTCTGCTCGGGGACGAGATTGTTGCCTCCGTGCGCGGTATGGCCAGCGACATCACGCGGCAGTTGCTCGAGGAGCGGGCAAAAGCGGCCAGCATGCCCGGACTGGCCGATAGCGGCGAGCTTGGCTATGCAGCGCTAGCGCGGGAAATTATGCAGAACCCGGCGATGACCGGGCATCTGCACGCCCTCGCAGTCGAATGGCAGTTGACCCGGCGCCTGGAGGTTCGCCACGCGGTGGATCCGGTGTTGCCGCCCCTGCTGCAACGCTCGCTCGCGGCATCCGGCAGTGCGACGGCCGCCCTCGCCATGCAGCTGCTCGCCTCGCAAGCCCGGTTCTGTCAGGCGCAGCGGCGAATGCAACTGCCACTCGGCGAATTGCCCGGCGATCTTCTGCACGGCGCGCTGCTTGCCATGCGCACCCTTGCCGGTAGCGAGGCCGATGCCCAGTCAGCCCGCGCCGGCGCCGCAATCCGCGCGCGGATCGATGAGCACCACAGCCGGTTTGAGCTGCTGACGCGGTTCGTCAGCGGTATGGCCGAAACTGTCCCTGCGGCGCTGTCGCTGACAGACGCCGGCGCGGCCATCTTTCTTACAGCGCTCGCGCTTGCTTCCGGCCAGGCCCGCGACCTCACCGTGCTGGCGACCGACCAAAGCCAGCATGCCCGCCTGGCGCTCGCGCTGCGTGCGTCGGGGCTTACCAGCCGGGCCGCGGCGGAGCAGTTGCTCGCCTTGCACCCCGGCGCCCCTGTTCCGGGCGGCCTCGAGGAACTTGGTCCAGAAGCAGCCGCCGCGATTCTGGCGTCCGGCACGCAGCTTGCCGGGGCCTGACCATGCCGGGTGACAAGACTGGCCTGGCCCGCGCGGTCAGCGACGGGGAGGACCGGCTGGTCAGTGCCGATGAGCCGCTGGCCCGGTTGCAATTATGCTGCGGCGGCGAAGTGCCGGGGACTATTGCCGTGCCTGCCCTGATGGAGGCGGTCCGCTCGGCGCGCTGTCATGGCCTGAAGCTTGCCCGCGCGATTGCAGCGCAGGCGGATGCCGAGACAATCACTGCCTGGGTCGAAATCGCCCCGCGCCGCGACGGCGAGCCTGGCTGCGATATCGTGCTGCGCCACTGGCAATCAGCCGCAGTGCCGCCAGAAGATGTCGATGCGATCCAGCGGCGGCGCGCCAGCGTCGACCGGCAGCTGGCCGAATTGTCCGCCGTCCTGGATGCCGGGCAGCGCGTGCTGGCGGTTGCGGCAGACGCATCCGATCTGCAGCCGCTTGCCGAGGCGATGCAGGCCGGGCTGGGCCGCGAATGGACGGACTTCGTCGATGTCGAAGGCAGCGCCCACCCGCAGCCGATGCATTGGCGGCTGCTCGACGGCGCGCCGGTGGTGGTCACCGGATCGCGAAGAGCCTGGCGGGCGAGCCTGTTTCCCCGCCTGGTTCCAGGCTCGGAACCCAGCGGCTTCGATCTTTGCCTGACTTCCGAAGAACCGCTGCCAGTGCCGCCTGCCCCGCCGATTGCCGCAAGTCCAAATGACGGCGATGCCCACTCGACCCCGGGGGTGATCGGCCGGGACGTCGCGCCGGTGCTGCGCCAGCCGATTGCCCGGATCATCGCCAATGCCGAAACCATCCGCACCCGCCTCGCCGGGCCGATTGCCGACGAATACAGCGACTATGCCGCCGACATCGCCGCCGCCGGCCAGCACTTGCTTTCCCTGCTGGACGATCTTGCCGATCTCGAAGTGGTCGAGGGCGAGGCATTTCGCACCGCGCCCGACCGCATCGATCTCGCCGATGTCGCCCGCCGCGCCGCCGGCATCCTGGGCGTGCGGGCACGGGAGCGCGGCATCACCATCGATGCGCCGCGCGCCGGGGAGACACTGCCCGCCGTTGCTGAATTCCGCAGGGTATTGCAGGTACTGCTCAATCTGATCGGCAATGCGCTGCGCTATGCGCCGGAAAAGTCGCAGGTGTGGATCAGGCTGGAAGGCGAGGGTGGCCTTGCGCGCGTCATTGTCGCCGATCAGGGGCCGGGGCTCAGCATGGTGGATCAGGCGCGCGTGTTCGAAAAGTTCGAACGCCTCGGCCGCAGCGGCGACGGCGGCTCCGGCCTCGGCCTCTACATCTCCCGCCGTCTCGCCCGCGCCATGGGCGGCGAACTTAGCGTCGAAAGCGCGCCGGGGCAGGGCGCGCGGTTTATTCTGGAGCTGCCGGGTGGCGGGCCGCTTGCCTGATTTGGAACTGGGGTCGCTGAACTATTGTCTGATCAGAAATCGCCAGCTTCGGACTGTCTGCGCAAACTGACTTTCGTCGTGTGCGGAATGGCTTGCCGAAAAGCTTGGTTATATCGTCTGGATCGGAGAATTCCGGATTTGAGTCAGCCATGCGGCGTTCGAGTTCCGTCAGTTCGGCAGGCGTGAAAGCGAACTCTGCCGAGAAGGATTCCAACAAGGCGGCAAGCGCCTCCTCGACCGACTCGCGCTGGCCGGCGGGGAGGGCACTGGCGAAGGCGATGAATTTGTCGAGCACGGTCATGGTTGGTGGATCATATCAGGGATTCGCGAGGCGGGAAGGGGGATCGGGGGGCGCTGTCCCTCTGGCGTCTTCGCGTGAAGCAGATTCTCTCGCAAGAAGGCGCGAAGACGCGAAGGGGTAAAGTAAGGCGTCACCGTAGCCTCGTAACCCCCGGGAAGGACGATGCAGGATATAAGCACTCGTCGATGCTAACG
>JAYVWX010000229.1:0-9342 GCA_043785715.1 Novosphingobium sp.
ACCAGTTTTTCCAACGCGCTGGATACGCGGGTGCCGCCCGAGACGGTGCTGTAGAAGAAGGTCTCCTCATCGACTTCGGCGGCGTGTTCGGTGTGGTGGATGAACACCACGTCGACGTGCTTGTAGCAGCGGGTGAGGAACAGGTGGAGCAAGGCGAAGAAGCGCTTGGCGAGATCCTTCATATGCTCGTTCATCGAACCCGATACGTCCATCAGGCAAAACATCACCGCCTGAGCGACCGGTTTGGGTATCGGTTCGAAGCGGCGGTATTGCAGATCGACCGGATCGATATAGGCGATGATGCCCCGCCGACGCACAATCCGCGCCTGTTCCTCCAGCAGTGCCTCAAGCCGCCCGGCATCGTCCGGCAAGGGGGTATCGCGCGCCTCGATCGCGGCAATCTCGTCGGCCAGCCGCTGCAGCTCGGCCCGGCCCGGCCGGTGGAGCGCGCGGCGGCGGGACAGCGCCTTCTGCATGGTGCGCCCGATCGACAGGTTGGACGGCGATCCGGCGGTGGTGTAGCCGGCGCGCCGAATCCCCTCGACATTGCCGTGAACCAGCTTGCGCTTTTCCAGATCGGGCAATTCAAGGTCTTCGAGAAATAGATCGAGGAATTCCTCGCGCGACAGGACAAAGCGGAAGTCGTCCTCGTCCTCGCCGCTGCCCGCCTGCGAGCCGCCACCGCCGCCCGACGGCGGGCGTTCGATGCCGTCGCCTTCGAGATATTCCTTGTTGCCGGGGAACACCCGCTCGCGGTTGCCGCCCTGCGACGAGCGGCGCAGCACCGGCTCCTTGATCCCGCTGCGGGGAATGACGATCTCGCCTTCCTGCTCCAGATCCCTGATGCTGCGGTCTTTAAGGCTGTCGCGGACCGCCTGCTGCACCGCTGCCTTGGCCCGCCGGAGGAATCGCTGGCGGTTGACCAGGCTCTTGCCGCCAGGGTTCAGGCGTCGGTCGATAATATGCATGCGGTCCAGCCTGTCTCCGTCAACCTGCCTGCTTCACCCGGATGTACCATTCAACCAGCCGGCGGACCTGACGTTCCGTATAGCCGCGCGACACCATCCGTTCGACGAAATCGCCATGCTTGCGCGCACTCTCGCCGTCTTTTTGCGAGCCGAAGCTGATCACCGGTAGCAGGTCTTCAACCTGGCTGAACATGCGCTTCTCGATGACCTCGCGGATCTTCTCATAGGACGTCCACGACGGGTTGCGGCCTTCGTTGGCGGCCCGCATGCGCAGCGCGAATTTCACCACTTCGTTGCGGAAGTCCTTGGGATTGGCGATGCCGGCGGGCTTTTCGGTCTTCGACAATTCCTGGTCGATGATCTCGCGCTGGAGCAGCTGGCCGGTGTCGGGATCCTTGAAGTCGAGGTCCTCGATCCAGGCGTCGGCGTAGGCGACATAGCGGTCGAACAGGTTCTGGCCGTAGTCGTTGTAGGATTCGAGATAGGCCTTCTGCACCTCGTTGCCGATGAACTCGGCGTAGCGCGGCCCGAGGTCGCCCTTGATGAATTCGAGATAGCGCGCCTCGGTCTCGTTTGGGAACTGTTCCTGGCGGACCATGCGTTCCAGCACATACATCAGATGCACCGGATCGGCGGCGATCTCCACCGTGTCATGGTTGAACGTTGCCGAGAGCGCCTTGAAAGCGAAGCGGGTCGATATGCCGTACATCCCCTCATCGACCCCTGCCGCATCCCGGTATTCCTGCATGCTCTTGGCGCGAGGATCGATCTCGCGCAGCATCTCGCCGTCGTAGACGCGCATCTTCGAATAGAGGTTGGAATTCTCATGCTCGCGCAGCCGCGTCAGGACCGAAAACCGCGCCAGCATTTCCAGCGTGCCGGGGGCGCAGGACGCGGCCGAGAGATCCGATTCGCGCAGGAGCTTTTCATAAACCTGACGCTCTTCGCTGGCGCGCAGGCAATAGGGCACCTTGATCACATAGATGCGGTCGATGAAGGCTTCGTTGTTCTTGTTGTTCTTGAAATTCTGCCATTCGGACTCGTTCGAATGGGCCATGATAATGCCGGTAAAGGGGATCGCGCCGATATTCTCGGTGCCGATATAATTGCCCTCCTGCGTCGCGGTGAGCAGCGGGTGGAGCATCTTGATTGGCGCCTTGAACATCTCGACGAATTCAAGAATGCCCTGATTGGCGCGGTTGAGCCCGCCCGAATAGCTGTAAGCATCGGGATCGTTCTGCGAGAGCATTTCCAGCTTGCGGATATCGACCTTGCCGACCAGCGAGGAGATATCCTGGTTGTTTTCGTCGCCCGGCTCAGTCTTGGCGATACCGATCTGGCGCATCCGCGACGGCATCAGCCGGACCACCTTGAACCGCGAAATATCGCCGCCGAACTCATCGAGCCGCTTGCTGCACCACGGGCTGATCAGCCCGGTGAGGCGCCGGTGCGGGATGCCGAAGCGATCCTCGATCATCGCGCCGTTGACCTCGGGATCGAACAGCGCCAGCGGGCTCTCGAAGATCGGGCTGATCTCCTCGCCGGCCTTGAGCGCGTAGATCGGATGCACTTCCATCAGCGCCTTCAGCCGCTCGGCCAGCGACGATTTGCCGCCGCCGACCGGCCCGAGGAGATAGAGGATCTGCTTGCGCTCTTCGAGGCCTTGCGCCGCGTGGCGCAGGAAGCTGACGATCTGCTCGATCGTCTGTTCCATCCCGTAGAAATTTTCGAAGTTCGGATAGAGCCGGATTGTCCGGTTCATGAAAATCCGCCCGAGCCGCTGGTCCCGCGCAGTATCGACAAGCTCAGGCTGACCAATTGCCGCCAGAAGCCGTTCCGGCGCGGTAGCATACATCAACGGATCGGCGCGGCAGCCGGCCAGGTAATCCTCGAGCGACATCTCAACCTGACGCCGCTCGTCGTAGGTTCGCATGTAATCCGAAAAAAAGTCTTTCGCAGCCATCTGCTGAACTCCCGCTTTTGCAGTCGCCCTCCCCGGCTAATATAGGCACCGGCGAACGATCCGACCAGAGCGCGGTAATAACGTGGGCAAATTTTAGGGGGACAATCGGCTAAAGCCGCCCAAATCGCGCCGTGATGGGCAATCTGCAATTTTAGCTGCAACCGTTTCCCAGCACGCAAAACCCCTTGCCATCTCGCCTTGCTGCATTGCACAAAGCAGCATGCGTATCGCCATCATCGATGAAAGCGCGGTGCGCGCCGCGGTGATCCGGGAAGGGCTCGCCGCGCTCGACGATTGCGAAATATTCGTCGTTACCGAACGCAAGGGACTGGTCGTCCGGATTGGCGAAATCGCGCCCGACATCGTCTTGATCGACCTCGGCAACCCCTCGCGCGACGTGCTGGAGGAATATTTCGCCGTGAGCCGCGCGCTCGCCCGACCGATCGCCATGTTCGTCGATGAATCGGACGCAGAGTCGATTGCCGCTTCGGTCGATGCGGGGGTTTCGGCCTATGTTGTGGACGGACTGGCGCCGCACCGCATTCGCCCGCTGCTCGATCTGGCGGTGCGCCGGTTCCATGCTTTTGCCCGGTTGCAAACGGACCTCGACGAGGCCCGCGGCAAGCTGGCCGAGCGCGATGCCATCGACAAGGCCAAGCGCATCCTGATGGACAGCCGGGGCCTGCCGGAACCTCAAGCCTATGCCGAGCTGCGCCGCACCGCGATGAACCAGGGCCGCCGCATTGCCGAGATCGCCGAGGCGCTGATCACCGCGCAAGAACTGCTGGGAGGCCGCAATATGGACAAGCCGCGATGAGCCGTGAGCTGACAATCGGGTTTCTGCCGCTGGTCGATGCCTGCCTGCCGATCCTGGCACGTGAACATGGCTTTGCCGAGGCCGAGGGGCTGTCGCTGCGGCTGGTCAAGGACATGAGCTGGGCCACCGTGCTCGACCGGCTGCTTTACGGCCACAGCGACGCCGCGCATCTGGTTGCGCCGCTGGCGATTGCGACCACCCTGGGGCGCACCCGCCCCGCCACGCCGCTGTCGGTGCCGTTCGTGCTGGGGCTCAACGGCAATGCCATCACCATGCGCCCCGACCTCGCCGCGCAGGTGGCGCCGGCCGGCGGGATCGGCGATCCGGTCAAGGTCGGCGCGGCCCTGCGAGTGATCGCGCAAGAGCGTAAGGCGCGTGGGCAAAGTCTGCGCTTTGGCGTTGTCCACCGCGCCTCCAGCCACAATTACATGCTGCGCTACTGGCTCGCGGCCTGCGGGATGCGGCCGGATCACGACGTCGAGATCACGACCGTGGCGCCGCCGTTCTGTGCCGACGCGCTGGAGGCGGGCGAAGTCGATGCGGTCTGTGTCGGCGAGCCGTGGGGCAGCGTGGCGGTGGCCAGTGGAGCGGGCCGGATCGTGCTGTTCACCGCGCAGATCTGGCGGCGCGGGGTCGAAAAGGTGCTGGCGATGCGCGAGAGTGTGCTGGATGCGCGGCGCGACGATATCGAGGCGTTGATCCGGGCGCTGGTCAAGACCGGGCGCCACTTCGTCGATCCGGAAAACTGGGAGGCCAATGCCGCGATTCTCGCCCGGGCCGAATATCTCGACGCATCGCCCACCCTGATCCGCCATGCCATCTCCGACCGGCTGCCGCTGGAGCGGGGCGGACACGCCGTTCACTTTCCCGATTTCATGTTTCAGTACCGCGAGGCGGCCAACTTCCCGTGGATCAGCCAGGCGGCATGGCTTTACACCCAGATGGTGCGCTGGGACGGCTTGGCCTTCGACCCTGCCGATGCCGCCAAGGCCGCAGGAGTCTTCCGGCCGGACATTTACCGCAGTGCCCTCATCGGCACCGGTGAGCCGCTGCCAGGAGCGAGTTCGAAGGTCGAGGGAAGCCTGCAAGCGCCCACCGGGGTCGGCACCCAGCAGGGAACGATGGTACTGGAAAGCAACCGGTTCTTCGACGGCGGCATCTTCGATCCAGCCGATCTTCCCGGCTACCTCGCCCGCCTGCCCTGACTGGATATTTTGCTGCACTGCAAAATAAAGCTTTACGCACCTTCGGCGAATCGCTTAGACAGCAGTCAGCGGAGGAGACGCCATCCAAAGAAGGACGGCAATCGGTCCTTTCGCTGAACAAGAACATTGCGTGGCAACGTCGCCGCCCGAACTGGCCCCTTCCGGAGCCAAGTCGAGGCGGCTTTTTTGTGTGCGCGAACATGGAGCGCGCCTGGTGGGCAAAGCAAAATCAGTGCAGCAGCAAAACGGCGATCAGCACCGCCGTAAGCAGCGCGCTGACTGCCTGCCAGAAGCGCACCGGGTCGCGCTTCATCAGGGGCAAATTGTGCTTCGGGCCGGTACCGAGCGCACCGCCGCCTTCAAGTGCGCGGAGCAGTTCGATCATGTCGCCAAAGCGGGCATTGCGCTCCGGCTGGATGGTCGTGAGGATCGCATCGTCGAGCCAGCTGGGGATTTCCAGGCGGTGCCGCGAGGGTGGAACCGGACGGCCGAAGCGCGGGCGCTGAAACGCCTCCTGTTCGCCGAACGGCCATTTGCCGGTGAACCAGCGATAAAGCGTAACGCCGAGCGCGAACTGATCGGTGAGCTCGTCGCCGGCGTTGCCCTCGAATTGCTCAGGGGCCATGAAGCTCGGCGTTCCCGGGATTTCGTCGCTGAGAAAATCTTCGACGCGGGGCAGCCGGGCGACGCCGAGGTCGATCAGCTTGAGCCCGCCGTCCTTGGTGAGCATGACATTGTCCGGCTTGATGTCGCGGTGAATAACCTCGAGTCGGTGCAACGCCGCCACCGCGCGGGTCAGCCGCACAGCCTGTTCGACCCCGGTCTGCAGCGAGGGCAGCGTACGATTCAGCCGCTCCGCCATGGTTTCGCCCTCGAGCAGCGGCTGGACGCCGTAAAGCGCGGTTTGCCGATCAGGCCGGACCGGGTGCGCGGCCAGCACAAAGGGGCTGGAAACTCGCTGGGCAAGCAGCATTTCGCGGGCGAAAGCGAGCCGCAGCGCGCGCTCGGACAGCACTTCGCGGCGTGGGAATTTGAGCACGACCTGGCTCTTGTCCTCACGGTCGCGGGCGATCAGCAGCACGGCGTGGCGGCCTTCGCTCAGCACTCGTTCGATGGCGAAACCGTCGATGCTTTCGCCGGGCCTGGGCGGCTCGGCGAAAGGCAGGGCGGAAAGGCCCGCAAGGATACCGTCGTGGTCGGGTGCCGGCAGATGCACGATATCGATCACCAGGGCAGTGGCGTTGTCCTTGCCGCCAGCGGCGAGCGCGGCATCGGCGAGCATTTCGGCAGTCGCTTCGGAACTGGCGTTTTCCCGCAGGATCGCGGCAATTTTGTTTGCCGAGAGGACTCCGTGGATGCCGTCGCTGGTCAACAGCAGCCGGTCGCGCTCGGCCAGTTCGATAACCGCGTGATCGAGCCGCAATTGGCTTTCCATGCCAAGCGCGCGGATCAGAACATGGCTAAGGTCGGGTTCGGGACGGACATGGTCGGTGGTCAGGCACATCAGCCGGCCGCCGCTCAGCCGCCAGGCCCGGCTGTCACCGACATGGACGAGATGGCCGCGCCGTCCGCGCAGGGCGAAGGCGGTGAAGGTGGTTGCGCTGTGGGCCATGCTGTGGCCGCGCCCCTGCGCATGCAGCCAGCGATTGTAAGCGGCGAGCGGAATCTGCATCCCGGCGACGGGTCCAAGCGTATCGGGGATGTCATAGAACCCCTCGATCAGCGCCCGCACCGCCAGTTCGGCCGCCGCGCGGCCTTCCTTGCCGCCGCTGACGCCGTCCGCCACTGCGGCGATCAAGCCGTGCCGCGCGCGCTCGGTAGCGGACCCCAGATGCACCCCGCCGAAGTCCTGGTTCTGCTCGCGCGGCCCAATCCGGCTGGCAAAGCCCGCCGCAACTACAAGTTCGCCCGAATCGCGCATCGTTTCGCCCGCCGCCCCATACACGCGGGCATCGCGCCCGCACGTGTGAGGTTCGGTTCCAATTTCGTCACGTCAAGCCCAAGGAGTAAACAGAAATGGCTTCGCTTGCCCCAACCCCAGGAAGTAAGACCATGAGCAGCAAACCGGGAGGCGCCAGTTTCTGGCAATCGGGGCACCGCCCGACATTGCTCGCCGCTTTCCTCTATTTCGATGTCGCCTTCATGTGCTGGGTGATGCTCGGGCCGCTGGCGCCGATCATTTCGAAGGAGCTGATGCTCGATCCCGCGCAGAAGGGCCTGATGGTCGCGGTGCCGACCCTGGCCGGGGCGATCCTGCGGCTGGTCAATGGCCTCTTGGTCGACCGGATTGGCCCGAAGCTGACCGGCTCGATCAGCCAAATCATCGTCATCGCCGGGCTGTTCGCCGCTTGGCAGTTGGGGGTGAACAGCTATGAAGGTACGCTGGCGGTGGGCGTCGTTCTCGGCTTTGCCGGGGCAAGCTTCGCCGTCGCGCTGCCGCTCGCCAGCCGCTGGTATCCGCCCGAGCATCAGGGCAAGGCGATGGGCATCGCCGGCATGGGCAATTCGGGCACAGTCTTCGCTTCGCTGTTCGCGGCGCTGCTGGCCAAGGCCTATGGCTGGACCAATGTTTTCGGCTTGGCGCTGATCCCGCTATCGCTCGCCTTCGTCTTCTATCTATTCGCCGCCAAGGACAGCCCCGACCAGCCCGCTCCCCAGTCGCTGTCAGCCTATGGCGCGGTGCTCAAGGATAAGGATGCCTGGTGGTTCATGCTATTCTACGGTGTCACCTTCGGCGGCTTTGTTGGCCTCGCCAGCTCGCTGCCGACCTTCTATGCTGACAGCTTCGGGGTAACGCCGGTGGTGGCTGGCTATGCCACTGCGGCCTGCGTCTTCATGGGCTCGATGCTGCGCCCTGTCGGCGGTGCGCTGGCTGACCGCTTCGGTGGCATCCGCACACTGACAGTGGTTTATATCCTCGCTGCCGCGTTGCTCGGGATAATCGCGACCGGCCCTGACACCCTGACCATGGCCATCGCGCTGTTTGTCCCGGTGATGGGCGTCCTTGGCGCGGGCAACGGCGCGGTGTTCCAGTTGGTGCCGCAGCGCTTCCGCAAGGAGATCGGGGTGATGACCGGGCTGGTCGGCTTCGGCGGCGGAATCGGTGGCTTCTACCTGGCATCCTCACTGGGTTACGCCAAGAAACTCACCGGCAGCGCCTCGCCCGGTTTCCTGATCTTTGCCGGACTGGCGGTACTCGCGCTGGTCGGCCTAACCGCGGTCAAGGGCCGCTGGCGGACAACCTGGGGCGCTGCGCTGCAGGGCGCCCGGATTTAGGTTGCCACTCCGGGGCGGAGGCAAGCCTTCGCCCCGGCTCCTCGCGCAATACAGCCGGACCCGCGTTCAAGCGGGCGGACACCCTCGGGGGAGGGCCTGACGTGGCATAACTGACATCAGGAGGATTTCATGAGGAACCCAGCCCCCTACGCCCTTGCTGCGGCGCTTGCGCTTGCCCAGCCCGCGCTGGCCGCGCCGCCGCCACCCCACAAGTTCGGTGACCCGCTGCCGGTCGCCAGCGACATCACGCTGGATCCGATCATCGACGGCCGTTTGCGTTGGGAACATGTCGATCAGCCTCTCACCGAGGCCGATGCGGTGACACTGCGGCTGCGCGGCGGTTTCGAGGTCAAGCACAAGCCATCGGGCCTGGCCTTTCTCGCCGAGGGAGAGGGCACATTTGCGCTCGGCAAGGACTACAACGCATTTCCCTATCTCGTGGCGAGCAGCCAGCGCCGGCCCCAGTTCTCGGTCGTGCCGGACCCCGAGAACCTCGAGCTCAACCGCTTGCAGCTGCAATACAAGGGCAAGGCGGTAACCGTGACCCTGGGGCGGCAGCGGATCAATCTCGACGACCAGCGCTTTGTCGGCGCGGTCGGCTGGCGGCAGAATGAGCAGACCTTTGACGCGGTGCGCGGCGAGGCCAAATTCGGGCCGGTTGCCCTCGATGCCACCTATGCGATCAGCCAGCGCACCATCTTCGGCATGGACGGCGAAGGGCGCACCGCGTTCGACGGCGACTTCGTGTTCCTCGGCGCGGGCGCCAAGCTCGGGCCGGTCCAGCTCAAGGGTTTCGCCTATCTGCTCGATTATGACGCCAAGGAGCAGGGCGGCCCGCTGGCGATCGCCATGGCCGATACCCAGACCTACGGGGTGCGGGCGACGACCAGTCTGCCGCTGTCCCCCGCGGTCAAACTCAACCTGGCGGCAAGCTATGCCCGCCAGATGGACTGGAAGCAGAACCCGGTCGATTACGGCGCGGATTACATCGCCGGCGAGGCCGGGATCGCCTGGAAAGGCCTGGCGGTTACCGGCGGCTACGAGAAGCTCGGCGCCAGCAATGGCCGGTCTTTCCAGACGCCGATGGCGGCCCTGCACAAGTTCAACGGCTGG
>JAYVWX010000230.1:0-4396 GCA_043785715.1 Novosphingobium sp.
CCGGGCGGCCATGAGGCTGTCAGCGACGAATTTTTGCTGACCGAAGAGGCGGAGGGTTTGCCCGCGCCGACTGGCGAGTCGGAGCCTTTGGAGGAGGAATGGGCCTGGGACGAGCCGGTCCAATCCTCAACGCAAGACCGCTTCCGACAAGCCGCCGTGCTGATCGCACCGCTGCTGACGGCCAGCTGGACCGCAGCCTTTGTCTGGTCGAAGCGCGCTGCACTTGCTGCCGGCGCGTCGCTGGATCAATCGATCAGCTGGATTGCGGACTGGTCCATGCCGGTAATTCTCATCGGCGTCGTCTGGCTGCTGGTCATGCGCAACAGCCGGCGCGAAGCGGCGCGGTTCGGCGATGCCGCCCGCTTGCTGGCAGACGAATCCGGCAAGCTCGAAACGCGGCTCGTCTCGGTAAACAGCGAACTCAGTCTGGCGCGCGAATTCATCGCCGCGCAGGCGCGCGATCTCGATGCGCTGGGCCGGGTCGCGTGCGATCGTCTGTCGCAAAGCGCGGATCGCCTGCAATCACTCATCCAGGCCAATTCCGGACAGATCGAAGCCATCGGAGGGGTAAGCGAAGCGGCGCTGGAAAATATGGAAAAGCTTCGCGGCCAGCTGCCGGTTATCGCCAATTCCGCTCGCGACGTGACCAACAATATCGGCAACGCCGGTCGCACGGCCCATGCCCAGCTCCAGGAGATGATCAGCGGCTTCAAGCGGCTCAACGAATTCGGCCAGGCCAGCGAGAGCCAGGTCGAATCGCTGCGGCAACTGGTCGCGGCGACTTTGGCGGAGCTTCGCGCCGAATCCGAACAGCTGGAAGGCGTCGCCGTCCGCCGCTTCGCCAGCATGACCGATCAGGGAACCCGGTTCCGCGAACAGCTGGAAAGCTATGAAACCGAAGCCATGACCGGCATTCGCGCCCGGGCACAGGCGCTGGCCGGCGAAATTGAACGCACCCGCGGCGCGCTTGACGCGCAGGAGGCGGACAGCCTTGGGGCCCTGCGTTCGCGTGTCGATGTCCTGCGCAAGGAATGCAGCGCGGTGTCCGAAACACTGCATCAGGGCGAAGCCGCAGCGCTGGCAGGCCTTACTGGCCGGCTCAGTCTGATCGACCAGGAAATCGCAAGCCGGCAGCTGCGCCAGCAGGAGCATGCCCGCAGTACCGCCGCCGAAGGCGAAGCTCTGGCAGCGCAAATGGAAGCGCTGGAACAGCGCATCGAGGCGATTGCCGAACTGGCCCGCAACACCGGACAAGACCTCGGCCAAAGTGTGATCGGCCTGACCGAGCGGCTGTCCGCCGGGCGGGCATTGCTGACGGGCGCTGACCGCGAAATCGCCGCCCTTACCGATGCCAGCGTGCGGCTGCTCGAGTTGATCCAGGCTAGTTCGCAGCACAGCCGCGAGCAGATCCCCGCCGCCCTGACCGAGGCGGAAAAGCGGCTGGCGCTGGTCGAGCAGCGAATTGAATCCCTGCGCAGTTCGGCAACCGACGTAGTCGGCCTGGGTCAGGCGCTGCAGCACCAGCTGGAGGTCTCGCAGCAAGGCCTGGTTACGGCAACCAGCCAGCTCGACGCGATGCATGAACGACTTGGCACCGCGGCCAGCACCCACAGCATCGTTCTGGAACGGCTACGGCAGTCACTCGGCGCGATTGAAACGCAAAGCGCCGGCCTCGCCACCCGCGCTCAGGCGGAACTGTCAGCGGCAATCGACCAGCTTGCCCAAGCGTCACAGGACGTCGTCGCCGGGATCGAAGGCCGCAGCGCGGCAACGATCACCCGGATTGCCGAGCGGCTCGGCGATGACAGCAAGGCGGCGATCGACAAGGTCATCCAGCAGCGCAGCGCGGAATTGGCCGGCCAGCTCGAACAGGCTGCGGCCCGGGCCGCCGAGGTCAGCCGCGAAGCGACTATCCAGCTGCGCGATCAGCTTGCCAAGGTCGATAATCTCGCCGGGAACCTGGAGCGCCGTGTCGCCTATGCCCGCGAGCGCGCCGAAGAACAGATCGACAATGATTTCGCCCGCCGCGTCGCTCTGATCACCGAATCGCTCAATTCCAATGGCATCGACATTGCCCGGGCGCTCGACACCGATGTTTCCGACACAGCCTGGGCTGCATACCTCAAGGGCGATCGCGGCATTTTCACCCGCCGCGCCGTGAACCTGCTCGAAACCGGCGAGGGGCGCGAAATCGTCAAATTATACGATGACGACACCGATTTTCGCGAGCACGTCAATCGCTACATCCATGATTTCGAAGCGATGCTGCGCCAGATCCTGTCGACCCGCGACGGCCATGCGCTGGGGGTAACACTGCTGTCGTCGAACATGGGCAAGCTTTATGTAGCGCTGGCGCAAGCAATCGAACGGCTGCGCAGCTGACACAATTTGCCGCCTAGCGAGTCCCGTCGTAATTCGGCGGTCTCCCAAAAAAGTTGACGTCTTTCGCCCCAATCCAGTGATTGGCGTAATTGGCGTAGAACAGCCCGAACAGCAGCAGCGAGAGAATTGTCGCGCGCAAAGCAATCCGCCGGGGCCGGAAATTGGCCGGGGCGCTGTCCGCCTGTCCGGCAGTTTTCTCGGCGCCAACCTCATCGTGGGTCCGCATACCGAAGGGCATTACAAGAAAAGCGCTCATTACCCAGAACAAGGTGTAGATGGCGAGGATGGACGTATATTTCATTGCCGGTCAGCTATCCATCACGATGACCTGGACCTGCGGCTTCTTGCCCGACCAGCGCTGCGCTGCGCGGCGGGCAGCCAGCCGGGCTGCCTCGGTTACGTCGGCGATGTCCCGGCGGGCAGCACCCTTGAGCTTGCCGAGCGCCGCCCCGACGTCTTGTTCGGCCTCGGCGACGAAAGCCTCGTAGTCCTCGTCCAGCGGTAGCCCAACCGCCTGGACCTTTGCCCGGCCCTTGCCGTCGAGCACCACCGTCAGGAGACCATTATGCGCGAGCCGCCGCCGCATGATCATCGCCTGTCCGTCCGCCGGCGTAATAATGTCGCCGTCGAGCAGCAACCGGCCGGCGCGCACTTCGCCGAATTTGCCGGGTTTGCCGGGCGCCAGCCGCACCAGGTCGCCGTTCTTCTGGACCACGGTCTGGGCGATGCCGGCCGATTTTCCGAGCCGGGCCTGCTCGCTCATGTGCCGCATTTCGCCGTGCACCGGCACCAGCACCTCGGGCCGGATCCAGCCATAAAGCGCGAGAAGCTCGGGGCGGCCCGGGTGACCCGAGACGTGAATTGGGCTTTGCTTGCCGCTGACCAGCACGATGCCGCGTTCCGCCAGAACGTTCTGGATGCGGCCGATGGCGATCTCGTTGCCCGGAATTTCGCGGCTGGAGAACAGCACGACATCGCCCGACTCGAGTTTGATCTGATGCGCACCATCGGCAATCCGCGCCAGCGCCGCCCGGGGCTCACCCTGTCCGCCAGTGGCCACGATCATCACCTCGCCGCGCGGCAGCTTCATTGCGGTGTCAAAGTCGATGATTTCCGGAAACCCGCCCAGATAGCCGCTCGCCTTCGCTGCGCCGATGATGCGGTCCAGCGAGCGGCCGGCGACGCAGAGCCCGCGCTTGGTCGCCCTGGCGACGTCACCCAGCGTTTGCAGACGGGCGACGTTCGAGGCGAAGGTGGTGACCAGAACCCGCTTGCCCTTGTGCTTGCCGACCTCGGCCAGCAAACCGCGCAGCACTTTGCCTTCCGAGCCCGAGGCTTCAGGATTGAACACATTGGTGGAATCGCAGACCAGCGCAAGCACGCCCTGATCGCCGATCGCGGTCAGTTCCTCGGCAGTGGCCGGGGTGCCGATCAGCGGTTCGTCGTCGAGCTTCCAGTCGCCGGTGTGGAAGATGTTGCCGTAAGGCGTGTCGATCAGCAGTGCGTTGCCCTCGGCAATCGAATGGGCGAGGGGGATATAGCGGATGCCGAAGGCGCCAAGCTCAAAGCGGTCGAGATGTTCGACCACCCTCAGATCGATGTCCCGCGCGATGCCCGCTTCCTCCAGTTTCGCCCGCACCAGCCAGGCGGTGAACGGCGTGGCGTAAAGCGGCACGCCAAGGTCCGCAGCGAAGTAAGGCACCGCGCCGATGTGATCCTCATGGGCATGTGTGAGCACCACCCCGAGCAGATCGGCCCGCCGTTCCTCGATAAAATCGAGATCGGCGAAGACCAGATCGACACCCGGATAATCGCCGCTGCCGCTGAAGGTCATGCCGAGATCGACCATCAGCCATTTGCCGTCACATCCATAGAGATTGACGTTCATGCCGATCTCGCCCGAGCCGCCGAGCGCGCAGAAAACCAGCTCCTGTTTTGGTGTCACGTGACGGCTGCCCTTTCGGCAAGGATGGCGAGACCATCGAGAGTGAGGTCGGGATCGACGGCATCGAAG
>JAYVWX010000231.1:0-15976 GCA_043785715.1 Novosphingobium sp.
CGTCGACACCGCGCGCCTCTCGGGAAGCAAGCCCTTCCACACCATCCTCGAGGCCGTCACCGCCTGATCGCCCGCGACAGGGGGTGGGTAATTACCGAATCTGAGCACTCTTTACAATAATCTTCTCGCTCCAATTCAACATAACGCAAGCCAACCGACTAAACAGCCGGTTGAAAGCGAGTTGGAGGCCCTACTCAACTATCTTAGGACAATGTTGTTCGACGAACTATCCATCCAGCAGTTGCGTATGCTTGCAGACCTTGGAGTGGAACAATTCATCGGAAGAGTCGGGGCACAATATATTGAAGGCACCATCCGCACGGCGGAATATGATTCAGCCACCGCTGTAGACCTGATTAATGCGGCACTATCTAAGCTGAGCGAGGCTCACTCGGGATTCTCCCAATATCGAAGTTCGCTCAAAGCATTGGGTGTTGATGGCGCAGATGATCAGGCCGATCATGACGCAATTATCATCCGAGTGGGATTCCAAAACGACGCTTCGATTGAGAATATCACTGACTGGAAGGAATCAGCTAAGGATTGGTATGCGATCATTCGAGGCCTTGCGCTAGCAGCAGACGAAGCCCCAGAGGACACAAAGATCATCGGGGCATCAACCGGATCGATCATTTTGATCCTTGCGGGGACGTTGTCGGTCACAACCCTATTGGCGCTAATCTCGAAGAACATTGCGTCAATTGCAAAGGAAGTTATCGGCATACGAAATCAGGTTGAGGATCTTCGGCATAAAAAATGGTTGAACACAATTATTGAAAAAGAATTCAAGAAAAAGGAAGAAGCTCTTAAAACAGCGGCTCTCACTGACATTATTGCACTTATTAAGAAGAGGATACCAAATATCGATGGCGAGAAGTCCGCTGCGTTAGAGATATCGATCAAAAATCTACTCGCATTCAACGAAAAAGGTGGAAATTTTGATTTCGTTTCGCCTGACAATGCAGTCAGTAGCGGTGGTGATGGCCAAGACTTGGACGCACTGGTCGAAGTGCAAACCGTAATACGAGATTATCAGGCCACTCGTGAGCAACTTAAATTGCTTACTGATCAAACTGGAGGAGCTTAATCAATTCTGGACTAGCTCTCCTAGCCTTCTTGCATGACACCATGTGCCGCCTCCCCCACCCCTACCTCCGCCCCTCCAGCCACCCCAGCATGATCCTCGCAAACTCCTCGGGGTGCTCCACCATCGGGATATGCCGCGCGTCGGCGATTTCCTGATACCGGGCCCCGGGGATCAATTCCGCAATCCTCCGGTTCAGCTCCGGCGGCGTTCCCGGATCGTCATCGCCGCAGATTACCAGTGTCGGCACCCGCACTTCGGGCAAGCGGTCCAGCACATCGAACCCGGTGAGCGCCACGGCCCCGCCGATGTAGCCCTCTGGCGCGGTGTTCGCGATCATGTTCCACACCTGCCGCCAGCGGTTTTCATGGGCCGGGCGAAAAGCGTCGGTAAACCAGCGGGTCATGGTCGCGTCGGCCAGCGGTTCGACCGAGCCGGCCGCGCGGATCGTAGCGAAGCGTTCGGTCCACATCCCGGGCGGGCCGGGAACGGCCTTTGGCGAGGTGGCGATCAGCATCAGCGAGTGCAGCCGGTCCGTATGACCCAGCGCCAGCGTCTGGCCGATCATGCCGCCGATCGACACGCCGGCGAAGTGCATCCGCTCGATGCCGAGGAAATCCAGTACTTGCACGACATCCGCCGCCAGCTCCGTCATCGTGCAGTCGCCCGGCACCGGATCGCTGCCGCCGTGACCGCGCATGTCGATCCGCAGCACCCGCCAACCCGCGCTGAGCAGCGGCGGCACCTGCTCGGCCCAGATGCCACTGTCCGTCGATAGCGCATGCGCCAGGCAGACCACGGGCGCGGCTTCCGGGCCGAGCAGGTCGAAATGAATGCGGCGGTTTCCGGCCCTGATCAGCATGTTCGATGGTCTCCAGTCGCAAGGTCACATGACACTCGGCCTCGCTGCCCGGCTGGTCAACAATCTGCACATAGCTGGCGGGTAAACTTCCCCGCGAAGTATGAACTGACTGACCATCCGCTCTATCATGGGCTGATCAGCGAATGGGCGGAGAAAACTGGTCGCAAATCCCGCTCCAACCACGCGCCCCGAGCGCACAGGCGGTTAACACTTGCCTATGGCGCTGGCTGGGTCGCCGCCGAGACGGCGGCGCCCGGTTATCCGTGCCCCCAAGCCACTGGCGCGCGGGCTCGATTTCATCCCCGTAATGCCGGTTCTGCGGCGCGGGCAAGGCGAACTGATCGGGAGGATATTTCTTCTGGCGATCCGCCGAAATCCGCCTTTCTTCATAATCGGGTAAGCATAGCCGCTCACTCTGGTTTAAAGCCTTCTGGCGCAAAGGACTGCCGACAGTATCGCGGAGCATTCCTTACTTTGCGCAATTCACGATCCATTTCACTCCGCAGGGGAGCGCAGCGCGCTGCGATTTTCTGGCGGATGTGGCCAGCGGCAAAGCGCGATACGGTTGTCATCGTAGCGATCGCCAGCCTCGTTTGGCTGGCCACCGGGCGGACCGATGCCTGCACTCGCTTTTTCCGGTGGGTGGCACGCAATCCGGAGTATAAAGTCGAGTCGATCATCCTCGCATTGCTGCTTTGCGCGATCGGTATAAGCGTGATCGCCTGCCGCCGTTACTTCGATCTGCGCCGGGCCAACGCTGAACGCGATGTTGCGCGCGGCCTGGCCTATTACGATCCGCTAACCGGGCTGGAAAACCGCCGCGCGCTGCAGGAACGGCTCGATGCTTTGAATTCACGCCAATCTGCATCGCAGGTCGGACTGATCATTGTCGATCTCGACCGCTTCAAGACCATCAACGACGTTCACGGTCATCTGGCCGGCGACCGCCTGCTGCGGCTGGCGACGGAACGGCTTGTCGAGGAATCGATGGAGGGGCAGACGGTCTACCGCCTGGGCGGGGACGAATTCGCCATTCTGATCGATGTGCACAAAGCCGGGACTGCCGCTCCGGAGGCGATTGCGCGCCATATCGTTTTACGAATGTCGCAGCCATTCTTCGATTCCGGGCTGGTCCACCACATCGGCGCCAGCGCGGGCATTGCCTTTTTCCCCGGCGACGCCAATGATGGCCTGGGAATGATCCGCGCGGCCGATGTCGCGCTGTACCGGGCAAAGCATGCCGGCCGCGGGCAGCACCGTTGCTACGAATTGGCAATGGACGATCAGATCAAGCAGCGCGCGCTTCTCGAGCAACAATTACGCGCGGCGATCGGGCTCGGAATGATCAAGCCCTATTACCAGCCGCTGGTCGATCTGGCGAGCGGCAGGACAATCGGCTTCGAGTTGCTGGCACGCTGGCACCGGAGCGATGGCAGCGCGGTCGAGCCGGATCAGTTCATTCCCATCGCGGAAGAATGCGGCCTGATTGGAGAGCTTCTACTCGATCTTCTGGACCGGGTCTGCATCGAAGCACGGGACTGGGACCCGCAGCTGACCATCGCGCTCAATATCTCGCCGGTTCAGATAAACGATCCTTGGCTTGCCGAGAAAATCCTGGCCACCCTTGCCCGCCATGGCTTTTCGCCAAAGCGGATTGCCATCGAAATAACCGAAAACGCGATCCTTTCCGACGAGGACAATGCCCGGCGGATGATCGTATCGCTTAAGAACCAGGGCATGAAGATCGGTCTGGACGATTTTGGCACCGGCTATTCGAGCCTGCACCATCTGCGCATTCTGCCGTTCGACCAGATCAAGATCGACAAGAGCTTCATCACCCGGATCGAGGAAGATCCGGAGGCGCTCAGGATCGTCAAGGCGATCATCGGTTTGGCGGTCAGCCTCGATCTGCCGGTCGTCGCCGAAGGGATCGAAACACTGGCGGTGGCGAACATCATGCGAGACCTCGGCTGCGCGCAGGGCCAAGGCTATCTGTTTGGCCGGGCCGAGCCCGCGGCGGATGCCTATCGCCTCAGCCAGATGCCGGTGCTGCCTGACTTGCACGGCGCGGGCCAGGCCAGTAAGGCTGCATCCGGGGCGCGGCGGCGAGAGGCCTGAGTCCGGGCTTGCAGGGCTTGCGATTGGGCAATCTCGGCGAACCAAGGGCCGTGGGAAGCTCTAATCGCTTTGGAACAGGAGTTTCGCCGTCCAGTGCGCCGCGAGTGCGCCGGCGATCTGCGCTGCGATGAAGCCCGGCAGGTCGGCCGGGGCGATGCCGGCGAAGCTGTTGCTCAGGCTGCGGGCAATCGCGATGGCTGGATTGGCAAAGCTGGTCGAAGAGGTGAACCAGTAGGCCGCGGTGATATAAAGCGCGACGCTGGCGGGCACCGCCGCCGGGCGCATCCGGGCCGTACCGAGGATGGTCAGCAGCAGGCCGAACGTCGCGATGAACTCCCCGGTCCACTGGCCGATACCGGTCCGCGCCTTTTCGGAAAACTGGATGACCGGCAGCTCAAACATGACATGCGCCGCCCAGACCCCGAGAATGCCGGCGGCAATCTGCACCGGAACATAGGCCAGCAGCGCCTTGCTATCGATTTCGCCGCGCAGGCGCATGATCAGGCTGACGGCCGGGTTGAAATGCGCGCCCGAGACCGGCCCCAGCATTGCGATCAGCACGTAGAGCATCGCCCCGGTGGCCGCGGTATTGCCAAGCAGCGCGATGGCGACATTGCCACCGGCGAGCCGTTCGGCCATGATCCCAGACCCGACGACCGTCGCGAACAGAAAGAAGCTGCCGAGCGCTTCGGCAAGCAGGCGGCGGTACATGCAAATCCCCCTAGGACGGCTGGGTCGCAATTGCCGCATAGGGGGCGGGAGTTCAACCGCAGATCGCTCCGACTAGCGCCGGGCCGGCTCGACTCCCTCCGGCAGGACCAGCACTTCAACCCTCTGTTGCGCCCCGAGATAGCGTTGCGCCATCGTCTGGACGTCCGCCGGGGTGAGCGCGAGCAGGCGGTCCTTGGCCTTCAGGTAACGCTCGATCCGGTCCGGCTCGGTCTGGGCGCGATCGACCAGGGTCAGCCAGCCGCGATTCGATTTGAGCGCGTTGTCATGCGCCTCGATCAAGGGCTGGCGGGCGCGCTGGAATTCGTCCGCGGCGACCGGCGCGGCGCGCAGCCGGGCAAGCGTCTCGGCGACCGCCGCGCGTGCCGCCGGCACATCGGCGACGTCGAGCGAGGCGGTGATGGCGAACACGCCGTAACCGCGCCAGACTTGTGACAGCGTGCTGCTGGCCGAGGGCGAATAGGCCTTGCCGAGTTTTTCGCGCAGCGATTCGGTCAGCTCGATCCGGACGATACGTTCGAGCAGTTCGAGGGCGATGGTTTCGGCGGGATCGCTGTCGTCGCGCGTTAGCCAGGTGAGCCGCAGCAGGGCCTGGTCTGCGGGGCCTGTATGCCGGATTATCCGCGGCGAGCGGTCGGCGGTGAAGGGCCGCTCGCGCTGGTCGGGATAAGCGCGGAAATCGGTCTCGCGCGGGGGCAGGGCGCCAAACGTCTTGCCCACCAGCGCGATGGCCTGTTCTTCGTCAATATCGCCGACGATCCCGATTTCGGTTGCGCCGCGGGCGAGGCGGTCGGCCAGGTCGGCCCGGAGCTTGGCGAAGGTCAGCTGGCGATATGCCTCGACGGGCTGCAGCGTGAAGCGCGGGTCGCTGTCGGACAGAATGCCGCCGATCGTATTGTTGAGGGCGGAGGCGGGCGTGGCGCGCAACTGGGCGAAGAAATTGTTGATGCTGACCCGGTAGCGCACTTCGCCCTCGGGCCGGTAGCCGGGGTCGCTGACCAGCGCAGCGAGCAGCTGCAATTGCAGTTCGAGATCGCGCGGGGTGGTCTGGGCGGATGAGACGAAGGTTTCGGGGGTGCTGCTGAAGCTGAGCCCCGCGGTGCGCCCGGCGAGGATCGAATCGAGCTCATCCTGGCTGTGCTTGCCAAGTCCGCCGGCGGTAATCGCCGATGCCATTTCCGTTGCCAGCGGGTTGTCCCTGGTATTGAGCAGATCGCCGCCATCGATGCTAAGCTGGACTGAAACGCGGTCTTTTTCCAGATCGGTGCGCTTGAGGTTGAGGCGTACGCCGTTGGCGAAGCGCAGCTGGCGAATGCCAAGCGCGGGCTCGCGGGCATCGCTGACCACGCGCCCGGCCGGGCCGAAATCGGTGTAGCCGAATGCGGCATTGGCGAGGCCCCGCTCGCGGGCCAGCGAGCGGCGCATAGCCTCGTTCCAGGCGGCGCGGACTGCGGCTTCGCCGCCGTCGGGAGGGCGGCGCCCCTGAAAGCGCAGCAGCGGGTTGTCCAACGGCACTGCCTCGCGCTTGAGCGCAGCAAGCACGCGTTTGGCATCGATCAGCGGCGCGAACACTTCGAAGCGGGCCAGCACGCCCTCGGGGGCTGCGGGGACAATGTCGTTCCGCAGCATCGACAGCACGGCCTCCACCAGCGCGGTATGCCGCCGCGTACTGGCGGAGGCCGCTTCATTCTGCAGCGACGTGCGGATGTTGGCGAGCTGCTCGGCGACTTCGGCCTTGGTAAAGCCATGGCGCAAGGCGCGGTGATATTCGCTCGCGGCGGTGATCAGCCCGCGCCGCCATTTGCCGTCCACGGTATCGACAATGAGATTGGTCGTCCGCCCGGCCTTGAACACGTCGCCGGTGCCGAGACCGGCATCCCGGAACGGCGGATCGGCCAGCCGCGCCAGGCGCTGCAGGCGGCGGTTGACGATGCCGTAGCCGATCTGCCGCAACAGATTCTCGCGGCGCTGGGCGGCGGTGTCGGGCTCATCGAGCCAGGACCCGTGGCGCGCGGCGGCGATACGTTCCGACAGGGCTGGATCGATATAGATGTCGGTCTTGCCGGCATAGGCCGGATCGACCGGGCCAGCGGATGGCTGCGGCTCGGCGGGCAATGGCTGCCAGCCGGCAAAGCGCGCGACAATCCCGGCCTCGACCGTCTCGGGCGGGATGTCGCCGACCACGATCAGCGTGGTCTTCGCCGGAACATAGGCGCGCCGCCAGAATGCGCGGAGGCTTTCCGCCGTCGCTGCGTTGAGGGTGCCGGTGGTGCCGATCGGCAGCCGGAGCGTGTAGCGCGCGCCGGGATTGACGAAGGCGAGCTGGTCTTCGAGATTGCGGAATTGCCAGCTGTTGCGGTCGCGCATTTCGGCCAGGACGACGCCGCGTTCGCGCGCGACCGCCTGCGGTTCGAAATTGAGCTCGCTCGCGGTTTCGCGCATCAGCATCAGCGCGGTGCCCAGCAGCGCCGGATCGTTGCGCGGCAGGTCGAGCAGATAGGTGGTGCGCTCGAAACTGGTCTGGGCGTTGGTGTCCGCGCCGAATGCCAGTCCCTGACGTTCGAGCAGCCTGACCATCTCGCCTTCGGGCACATTGGTGCTGCCGTTGAACGCCATATGTTCGACGAAATGCGCAAAACCGCGCTCGCCTTCGCTTTCGTCGAGCGAGCCGGCGGCAATCTCCATCCGCACGGCGGCAGTGCCCCTGGGCGTCGCGTTCTGGCGGATAACATAGCGCATGCCGTTGGCGAGGCGGCCGAATTTGAATGCCGGATCGACGGGGATGTCGCTCGCCTCAAAGGCCCAGACCGACTTTGGGCGCGGTGTGGCGGCAGAGGAAACCCGTTCCAGCTGCGGGGCGCACGCGCAGAGAGAAAGGATGGCGAGGAGGATCGGGATCAGGCGGCGCACTGGCGGCACCGTGGCTGATTTCCAAAAATTGGGCAAGGTTGGCGCGCGTTCCTGGTCAGGTGCCAGATGGCCGCGCCGCTACTTTCCCCGCAGTTTCCGGTGCTTGGAAAGATCGAACACTTCGGAGGAGCCGGCATCTTCCTGCAGCAGACCGAGCCGGCGCGCGACTTCCTGATAGGCTTCGGATTCGCCGCCGAGATCGCGCCGGAAGCGGTCCTTGTCGAGCTTTTCGCCGGTCACCATGTCCCACAGCCGGCAGCCATCGGGACTGATCTCGTCGGCGAGGATGACGCGGCTGTAATCGCCTTCCCAGATGCGGCCGAACTCGACCTTGAAATCGACCAGCCGGATGTTGATCGCCGCGAACATGCCGCAGAGAAAATCGTTCACCCGGATTGCCATGGCGGAGATATCCTGCATCTCCTCGTTGGTGGCCCAGCCGAAGCAGGCGATGTGCTCTTCGGAGACCAGCGGATCGTTGAGCGCATCGTCCTTGAGGTAATATTCAATCAGCGTGTGCGGCAGCAGTTCGCCCTCGGCGATGCCCAGGCGCTCGCTGATCGAGCCGGCGGCGACATTGCGCACCACCACTTCGAGCGGCACGATCTCCACCTGGCGGACCAGCTGTTCGCGCATGTTGAGCCGGCGGATGAAATGCGTCGGGATGCCGATATGGGAGAGGCGGGTGAAGACATATTCGCTGATGCGGTTGTTGATCACCCCCTTGCCCTGGATCGTGCCCTTTTTCTGGGCGTTGAAGGCGGTGGCGTCGTCCTTGAAATACTGGATGATGGTGCCGGGCTCGGGGCCTTCGTAAAGGATCTTGGCCTTGCCTTCGTAAATCTGGCGACGGCGGGACATAGCATTTCCTCGCGGAATTCGGGGGTTGGAAACAGCAAGCCCCGGCTTGGGCAAGTCGCAATAGCAACTGCTCGGCCGGGGCGTCGCGGGCTTGTATAGTGGAATGGTGCACAAATGCAATCTGGCGCGGCGGCGCTCCGGACCCATCAAGCCGGCGCGCTCAAGGCAACCATTTGCGATCCGCGGGGTTTTCCGGCCCCCAGCCGATCAGCAGTGTTCAGAGCTGGCCCAGCATATGCTCGGCAGAGCTGACCTTGAATTCGCCCGGTCCCTCGACATTCAGCTGCTCAACGACGCCGTCGTCGACCACCATCGAAAAGCGCTGACCGCGCTGCCCCATGCCGTAGCCCGATCCATCCATCGGCAGGCCAACCGCCCGGGCGAAATCGCCGTTGCCATCGGCGAGCATGGTGACGTCGCCGCTGCCGTCGCGCTGCTTCCACGCGCCCATGACGAAGGCATCGTTGACCGCGGTGCAGGCAATCTCATCGATGCCCTTGGCCTTGAGCTCGGCCACCTTGTCGATGAAGCCGGGCAGGTGCTTGGCCGAACAGGTGGGGGTGAAGGCGCCAGGAACCGAGAACAGCGCAACACGCTTGCCTTTGAAATACTCACCAGCCTGGACAGCTTCGGGACCAGCATCGGTTACCTTCATCAGCTTCACATCGGGTATCTTGTCGCCAACCGCGATTGTCATCGGTCAATCCTTTCTTGCAAATGATTCGCAAGGGCCAGCGGTATAGCTTGCTGTTGCCG
Organism: Novosphingobium sp.; assembly: GCA_043785715.1. Classification (GTDB taxonomy): domain Bacteria; phylum Pseudomonadota; class Alphaproteobacteria; order Sphingomonadales; family Sphingomonadaceae; genus Novosphingobium. The sequence continues at coordinate 9,321 of JAYVWX010000231.1, forward strand.
GGCTGCAACGAAAGATGGTTAATTTCGTTTTACCGCGCTGCTTCAATATTTCGTTAACTCCTTGAAGCCAGTTTGGGCTTCAGCGGGAATGAACTCGCGGGGAGTATGGGCAGATGAACCGTTTTGGGGAGCCGGCGCCTGCCGGCAGGCGCGGGAAATTGGGAACAACACTGGTCGTGATGGCTTCGCTCGCCGCTTCGTTCGCGGCCACGACACCAGCACAGGCTTCAGGAGCAATGGGCGATTCGGAAAAGCTTCGCCGGCTCGATATCATGCTGATGGTCACTGGCCTGCGCTGCCGCAAGACGGCCGACAATTTCAATGCCGAATATGGCCGCTTTACGACGAACCATCTGGCTGAACTCAACCGGGCAAATGCCGAGTTGCGCGGCGATATGGCTCGCAAATATGGTCCGGCCGCGGCGAACCGCCAGCTTGACCGCCTCAGCACGACCATGGCGAACGCATACGGCCAGGGTCATCCCTGGCTGAGCTGCAGCGACCTCAAGCAGGTGGCCAGCGATCTGGCTCAGGTACGCGGCCGCGACACGCTCGTGGAAGCTGCCGATCAGTTGCTGGGCGAACAACGTTCCGCGCAACTGGCATACGCCAGGCGCTGATTTTTCGGGCCATCACTCGGGCCGGAGGATATAAAGATTTCTTTATATTGCCTCCAATCCTCCCGGAGGCTAAGGGCGGCGCACATCCGGGCGCCGCCTTTTGTGTTTTAATCAGCAACACCGGCGGCGCTCGCATCATGCGATTGAGGGAGTTCCCGCCGCCGTGGCCACCAAGCTTGAAGCCGATCAGGATTATGTAATCGCCGACATCGCGCTGGCCGATTTTGGCCGCGCCGAAATTGCCATCGCCGAAACCGAGATGCCCGGGCTGATGGCGCTGCGGCAGGAGTTCGGCACGGTCAAGCCGCTCAAGGGCGCGCGAATTACCGGCTCGCTGCACATGACGATCCAGACGGCGGTGCTGATCGAAACCCTGGTCGAACTTGGCGCCGAAGTGCGCTGGGCGACCTGCAACATCTACTCGACCCAGGATCACGCCGCCGCCGCAATTGCCTCGAGCGGAATCCCGGTCTTCGCCATCAAGGGCGAGAGCCTGGCCGACTATTGGGACTACGTCGGCCGGATCTTCGACTGGGGCGACCAGACCGCCAATCTCATCCTCGACGACGGCGGCGACGCCACCATGTTCGCGCTCTGGGGCGCGCGGCTCGAAGCCGGAGACAGCATGGCCGAGCCCGCCAACGCCGAGGAGATCGAATTCCAGCGCGCGCTCAGGGCTTTCGTCAGGGCGCGGCCCGGCTATCTGTCGCGCACCGTGCTGGGGCTGAAGGGGGTCTCGGAAGAAACCACCACCGGCGTCCACCGGCTGTACCAGATCGCCCGCGACGGCAAGCTGCCGTTCCCGGCAATCAACGTCAATGATTCGGTGACCAAATCGAAGTTCGACAATCTCTACGGCTGCCGCGAATCGCTGGTCGACGCGATCCGCCGCGCCACCGATGTGATGCTTGCCGGCAAGGTTGCCTGCGTTGCCGGCTTCGGCGATGTCGGCAAGGGCTCTGCCGCCTCGCTGCGGCAAGGCGGGGCGCGAGTGATGGTCACCGAAATCGACCCGATCTGCGCGCTGCAGGCGGCGATGGAAGGCTATGAAGTGGTGACGATGGAGGACGCGGTGACCCGCGCCGACATTTTCGTCACCGCCACCGGCAACGAGGATGTCATCACCGCCGAGCATATGCAGGCGATGAAGCACATGGCGATCGTCTGCAACATCGGCCACTTCGATTCCGAAATTCAGGTCGCCGCGCTCGACAACTACAAATGGAGCGAAGTGAAGCCGGGCACCGATCTCGTGGAGTTCCCCGGCGGCAAGCAGATCATCCTGCTGGCCAAAGGGCGGCTGGTGAACCTGGGCTGCGCCACCGGCCACCCCAGCTTCGTGATGTCTTCCAGCTTTACCAACCAGGTGCTGGCGCAGATCGAACTGTTCACCAGGAACGCCCAGTACGAAAACCGGGTCCACGTCCTGCCCAAGCATCTCGACGAGAAGGTGGCGGCGCTGCATCTCGACAAGCTGGGGGTCAAGCTGACGACGCTGAGCAAGAAGCAGGCCGAATATATCGGGGTTTCGCCGGCAGGGCCGTTCAAGTCGGATCACTATCGGTACTGAGGCGCTGAACCCCGTCGAAGGAGATTGTAATCCGTCCTTCGCCCGCATAGCGCAGGCGCGATGACCCTCTCCCCGACTGCGCTTGTTCTGATCGGCTTGCTGCTCGCTGCCTGGATGCTCGCGGCGGTTTGCGCGATCCTTACCGCCCGTGGCAAGGCGCGCCGCGGATCGTCCGAGCAGCGTCAAGCCCGGCGGCTGGCGCGGATGCTCGACGAGTCGCCGGCGTTGCCCCTGCTGGTCCGGGTCGATGGCCGGATCGAGGCGCCGCACCGGCTCGCCGGCTGGCTGGGACTGGACGCGGTTCCGCAATATCTCACGGAACTCGATGCCGGCGGTGCGGAAGGCAAAGGCGGAGGGCTTGCCGCCGACCAGCTGGCCGAACTCGGCGAAGCGGTGCGGCGCACGCAAAGGACGGCAGCGCCGTTCCGCATGGTGGTGACCCCGCGCGGCTCGCGGCGCAGCCTGTCACTGCGCGGGCACTTGGCCGATCCGGAAGTCTCACCGGGCGGCGCGGCGCTGGTCTGGGTGTTCGACTTCAGCGACAGCGAGAGCGAGCTGGTCAAGCTGCGCACGGAATCGGCCCGCGCGCGCAGCGATTTCACCGCGCTGGTATCCCTGATCGAGGCAGCGCCGATGCCGATGTGGTTCCGCGCGCCGGACGGCAAGCTTCGGCTGGTCAACACTGCCTATGTCAACGCGGTTGCCGGGCCGAGCGCCGAGAGCGTGGTCGGGCAGGGGACCGAGTTGATCGAAAGCGTCGACGGCCAGAGCGCGGCGCAGGTGGCGCTGCGGGCAGCTGAAACCAAGCTGCCGGTCGAACGCATGGTCATGGCGACAATCGGCGGCGAGCGCCGGATGCTGCGGGTTAGCGACTTGCCGCTCGGCGACGAGGGTATCGCCGGCTACGCCGTCGATGTCGAGGACATGGAAGACCTCAGCCGGTCATTCCGCGCCTTTCGTGAGGCGCAGCGCTCGATGCTCGATCAGCTCTCCGCCGGTGTCGCCCAATTCGACGCCCGGCGGCGCCTCGCCTTCGCCAACCAGCCGTTCCAGCGGATTTTCGGACTGACTTCTGCGGCAATGCAGCATCCGCCCAGCTTCGAGGGATGGCTCGACATCGCCCGCGATGCCGGCCGGATGCCAGAAGCCCGCGACTTTCCCGAGTGGCGGCGCGAAAAGGCACAGTGGTTCGCCGCCAGCGAGGCGCAGGACGATGCCTGGGCGCTGGGCGATGGCACGCATCTGCGGATTGTCGCGCAGCCGATGCCCGATGGCGGGTTGCTCGTGATTGCCGAGGACCGCACCGAGGAATTGCAGCTGTCAGCCACCCGCGACACCCTGTTGCGCACCCGCACCGCGACCTTTGACAGCCTGTTCGAATCGGTCGCGGTGTTCGCGCCCAACGGCCGGATGCAGCTGTGGAACCGGCGTTTTGCGGGGGATTGGGGCCTCGAGAGCGATTTTCTCGACACCCATCCGCATGTCGAGGCGCTGCTCGAACGGATCGCGCCGCGGCTCCAGCGGGCGGCGCTGGCCAGCAGGGTCGGCGATGCGGTGCGCGCCGCGACGCTTGACCGCAAGCAGACCGGCGGCCGTATTGCTCTCACCGATGGCCGGACGCTGCGTTACACCGGCGTGCCGCTGCCCGACGGCAACGGGCTGCTCGCCGTGCTCGACATTACCGATTCGCAGAAGGCTGAAGCAGCACTGCGCGAGCGCAATGCCGCGCTGATCGAGGCGGACGCGATCAAGACCCGCTTCCTCGCCAATATGAGCTACGAATTCCGCACGCCGCTGACCTCGATCGGCGGTTTTGCCGAATTGCTGCAGGCGGGGCTGGGCGGCGAACTGAGCGCGGAGGGGCGCGATTATGTCGGCGATATCCTGTCGTCGGTGGACCGGCTCGGCGAGCAGATCGAAAGCGTGCTCGACCTGGCCCAGAGCGAGGCGGGCCTGCTGCCGCTGGCGCATGAGGATATCGACGTGCTGCCTTTCGTCACCCGGATTATCGAGGAGCGGGCGAAGCGCATCCGCGAGGCCGGGCTAACGCTCGACTTGCGCGGCAACAAGGGCTCGGGCCGGATCACCGGTGACACCCGGCGGCTGGGCCGGGCGATCGGCCATCTGCTCGACAACGCCATTGCCGCCACCCCGCCCGGCGGCCGCATCCTGGTCGATCTCGCCCGCCGCAAAGCCCATGCCCGCATCGCCATTTCGGACAATGGCCCGGGCATGGAGGCGGCGGCACTCGCCCGCGCGCTCGGTGGTCTCAAGGTCGGCGCGGACGGCAAGACGGCGGCACGGCGGCAGGGGATCGGCTTGCCGCTCGCCCGGCAGCTGATCGAGGCGCACGGCGGCAGCCTTGAGCTGCTGTCCGAGCCGGGGCAGGGCACCGCCGCGATCATCGTTTTGCCGTGAGGGTGGAGCTGCCCGATCTCGCCGCCATGGAGCGGTTCGGCCAGGCGATTGCCGCCGTGCTGCGGGCGGGCGATGTGCTTGCCCTGTCAGGCAGCCTCGGCGCCGGCAAGACGACGCTCGCCCGCGCCATCATCGCCGCGCTGGGTCATCCGGGCGAAGTGCCCTCGCCCAGCTTCGCCATAGTCGAGGTCTACGATCCCCCCGGGGTTCGCCTGCCAGTGGTGCACGCTGATTTCTACCGCCTGGTCCGGCCCGAAGAGGCCGCCGAACTCGGGCTGGACGACTACCGCGAGGGGCGCGCGCTGATCGCCGAGTGGCCCGAGCAGGCCGGCGGTTTCGGCGATGAACCTGCATGCCTGTCGATCAGCCTGGAATTTGCGCCGAATAACTGTGCACCCGGCCGGATCGCCATTGTCGCGGCGGGTGTAGATTGGCTAGGGCGGCTGCCATGTTCGTAACTCTGCCCGAGGGCCTCGACGCCTTCCTCGCATCGGCCGGCTGGGCCGGCGCGGCGATTGAGCCGCTGGCCGGCGACGCTTCGTTCCGGCGCTATTTCCGGGTGCGGCGCGGCGATGCCACCGCCATGCTGATGGACGCGCCGCCGCCCAACGAAGACCCCGCGCCATACCTGCGGGCGGCGAAATGGCTCGACGCCAACGGCATGCGCGCGCCGCATATCCTGGCCGAGGACCAGCCGCGCGGGCTGGTGCTGATTGAGGACTTCGGCGAGGCGCGGATGCGCGAATACCTCGACGAATGGCCCGACGATGAGACCGCCGTCTACAGTGCCGCCGTCGATGCGCTGGTCGCCCTTCACCGCCTGCCGCCGGGACCGTTCCTGGGTTACAATCTGCGCGAATATCAGCGCGAGGCGGGATTGTTCGTCGAATGGTATTGCCCGGCGCAAAAGCTGACGGTCGATGCGGCGTCCTATGCCAAAGCCTGGGAAGCGGCGCTGACCCCGCTGCTGCCCCGCCAGCGGCCGGGGGTGACCGTGCTGCGCGACTATCATGCCGAGAACATCATGCTGCTCGGCGCGTTACACAAGCAGGGCCTGCTCGATTTCCAGGACGCGCTGGTGGGCCATCCGGCCTATGATCTGGTGTCGCTGCTGCAGGATGCGCGCCGCGATGTCACCCCGGCCCTGGAGGCCGCGATGTTCGACCATTATGTGCGGGCTAGCGGTGCTTCGCAGGAGGCGTTTCTCGGCGATTACGCCCGGCTCGGCGCTCAGCGCAACGCCAAGATTGTCGGCATCTTCGTCCGCCTGTGGCAGCGGGACGGCAAGCCGCGCTACCTCGACATGATCCCGCGGGTGTGGGCACTGATGGAGCGCGATCTCGCCCATCCCGCGCTGGCGCCAGTGGCGGAATGGTTCGACGCCAATATTCCGGCCGAATTGCGCGCGGCGGGCGGGGGCAGCTACGCGGTATGAGCTCTAGCGGCCCACTCGCCTCCGACACCGCGATGGTCATGGCGGCCGGCCTCGGCACGCGGATGATGCCTCTAACGGCGAACCGGCCCAAGCCGCTGGTCGAAGTCGCCGGCACCACCTTGCTCGATCATGTGCTGGACCAGTTGCGGGCGGCGGGGATCGGCCGGATCGTGGTCAATGTCCACTACCTCGCCGACCAGGTCGAGGCCCATCTCGCGGAGCACGCGCGGGACTTCGACGTGCAGATTTCCGATGAGCGTGCGCTCCTGCGCGATACCGGCGGCGGACTGGTCAAAGCAAAGGCGCTGATCCCCGACGATCCTTTTTTCTGTGTCAATGCCGACAACTGGTGGACCGACAGCGGCGAGAACGCGCTGCTTTCCATGGCGCGGGCCTGGGACGGCGACCGGATGGACGTGCTGATGCTGGTGGTGCCGTTCGAACGGGCCGGCAACACCCTGGGTAGCGGCGATTTCGATATGGACGACGCTGGCCTTCTCTCGCGGGATGGCCCCCGGCACCAGCGACCCTATGTCTGGACCGGCGTGCAAATGCTGGCCAAGCGGGTCATCGCCGATCCCCCATCCGATGTGTTCTCGACGAATGTGTTCTG
>JAYVWX010000232.1:0-3160 GCA_043785715.1 Novosphingobium sp.
GGACGCGACGCCAAGAGAGACTTTGTCGAGATGGACCGGTTGCTGGCCGACCAGGTGTGTGTGTGTGTGTGTTCATGACTATCTTTTCCCCCACTCTGCACGCTGAAGGACTCGGTTGCGGTCGACATGGGGGTTGCCACGCTGCTCGCATTGGCGACGGCGGGCGCAACCGTCACTTTGCCGCTGCTGTTCGCCCTGGCCGCCTGCCACGGGATCGCCCGGGTGTTCCTCGGCCCGGCGCTGTCGGCGATTGCCCCCAACATCGTTCCCGCCGCGCTGATGCCGCGCGCGGTCGCGTTCAGTTCGATGGCCTGGCAGATCGGCTCGGTTGTCGGACCAGCGCTGGGCGGATTGGCATTCGGGGCGGCCTCCGCTCTGCCTTATTGGGCGGCGGCAGGGCTGCTGGCGATTTCCTGCCTGGGCATCTTCTTCATCGGCCCCCTGCCTCCGCCCACCGGCAGCCGCGATACCCATCCCTTCCGCCAGGTCAGCGAGGGCTTCCGGTTCGTCTGGAACGAGCGCTTTCTGCTCGGCTGCGTGACGCTGGACCTGTTCGCCGTGCTGCTGGGCGGCGCGACCGCGCTGCTGCCGGTGTTCGCCCGTGATATCCTGCAGGTCGGGCCGGATGGGCTGGGCCTGATGCGCGCCGCGCCCGCCGCCGGTTCGGCGCTGGTCGCGCTGTGGCTGACCCAGCGGCCGCTGGTGCGCAATGTCGGGGTGAAGATGCTGTGGGCGGTCGCGGTCTATGGCGCCGGTACCATCGCTTTTGGCCTGTCGCGCAGCTTTCCCCTGTCGCTCGCGCTGCTGGCGCTGCTCGGGGCCGCGGACATGATTTCGGTGTTCATCCGCGGCACGCTCATCCAGCTCAACACGCCTGACGATGTCCGCGGCCGGGTTTCGGCAATTTCCGGGCTGGCGATTTCCGCGTCCAATGAGCTGGGCGAAATGCAATCGGGGCTGGCCGCGGCGCTGCTCGGCGTTACCGGGGCGGTTGTGTTCGGCGGCGCCGGTGCCATAATCGTTACGATCGCCTGGGCGTTCCTCTACCCCGAACTCAGGAACGCCCGGACCTTTGCGCCGCAATACCGCCAGTCTCACCCCCAGAGGGAGCCATCACCATGAAAGCCGACAGCATTCTCGCCACCATCGGCAACACGCCGCATGTCCGCCTTGCCCGGATGTTTCCCGATCACGAGGTCTGGGTGAAGTGCGAACGCGCCAATCCCGGCGGCTCGATCAAGGACCGGATCGGCTTGTCGATGATCGAAGCGGCGGAGCGGGACGGCAGCCTCAAGCCCGGCGGCACGATTGTCGAGCCGACCTCGGGCAACACCGGTATCGGATTAGCCATGGTCGCGGCGGTCAAGGGTTACCCGCTGATTCTCGTCATGCCCGATTCGATGTCGATCGAGCGGCGGCGGCTGATGCTGGCCTATGGCGCGACCTTCGACCTCACCCCGCGCGAAAAGGGGATGAAGGGCGCAATCGAGCGGGCGAAGGAAATCGTCACTGAGACTGCCGGGGCGTGGATGCCGCAGCAGTTCGACAACCCCGCCAATATCGAGGTCCACGCCCGCACCACCGCGCAGGAAGTGCTGGCCGATTTCGCCGAGACGCCGATCGATGTGCTGATCACCGGCGTCGGCACCGGCGGGCATCTGACCGCCTGCGCCGAGGTGTTGAAGGCGCAGTGGCCGAGGATGAAAGCCTATGCGGTGGAGCCGACGCTTTCGCCGGTAATCTCCGGCGGCCAGCCCGCGCCGCACCCGATCCAGGGCATCGGCGCGGGGTTCATCCCGACCAATCTCCACACCCAGGCGATTGATGGCGCGATTCTGGTCGATCCGGCCGACGCCAAGGACATGGCGCGCCGCTGCGCCACGCAGGAAGGCATGCTAGTCGGGATCAGTTCGGGCGCGACGCTGGCGGCGATCGCGCAGAAGCTTAAGGAACTGCCGGCAGGAGCGCGGGTGCTGGGGTTCAACTACGACACTGGCGAGCGCTATTTGTCGGTGCCGGATTTCCTGCCGGAGTGAAGGGACAGCAGGTCAATCATCATGACGGACAATCTCGAGCCAATTATCTACCACGACGGAAAAACCGGGCTTACCGGCTGGCTTGCCCGCCCCGCCGGCAAACCCCGCGCGGCTATTGTCGTGTTCCCGACCATCGCCAACGCCAACCCGCCGATGGAACGCCGCGCGAAGATGCTGGCCGAGGCCGGCTACCTCGCCATGATCGCGGACTTTTACGGCGAGCCAGTGGAAAGCTTCCAAGCCGCCGGAGCGCTCGCGAAGACACTGCGCGCCAAGCCCGAAGCCTTCCGCGCCCGGCTGCGCACCGCCATTGCCGCTCTGCGCGCCCATCCCGATGCCGCCGAACTGCCGATGGCTGCCATCGGCTTCTGCATGGGCGGCCAGGCGGCGCTCGAAGCCGCGCGGGACGGCGCCGATCTTGCCGCAGTGGTCAGCTTTCACGGTTTGCTGGACACACAAAAACCCGCCCAGCCCGGCGCGGTCAAATCCCGCATCCTCGTCTGCCACGGCGATGCCGACCCACTGGCGCCGCGCACCCAGGTGCTGGCGTTCTGGGAAGAAATGGACGCGGCCGGAGCGAACTGGCACTTCCACAGCTACAGCGGCGTCAGGCACGGCTTCACCGACCCTGGCAGCGACGCCCGCGGCCTGCCTGCCATCGCCTATGACGCCAGCGCCGACCGGCAGAGCTGGGCAGCGATGCTGGGCTTGTTCGACGAGGCGTTTGGCTAGACAAACCGCCGCGCCGGTCCCGGGAAATCCGTGCCGCGAATGTCCCCATCCCTGAAGTTTACGGACTGGCTTCCCCGCGCCAATCCGCTAACCTGCACTCGAGATTGCAAGGAGCGGCTGTCATGTTTGTCAAATTCACCAGTTCGGACCGCGTGCCAATGGCGGTCAATGCCGCGCAGGTCACGTTCATTTCCTCGGTCACCGAAGGCACCCGCATCCGCTTCGGCGAAGGCCGCAGTGTGACGGTTGTCGAGCCGATGGACGAGGTGATCGACAAGCTTAACCGGACGCGGCACTTCCCGCTGGAGTGAGGCCGGCCGCTGGAGGGAGCGGGCTCACTGCGGTCTGAAAGCCTCTACCGGCAATTCCATCATCGCCTCGGCTCCCGCCTC
>JAYVWX010000233.1:0-2140 GCA_043785715.1 Novosphingobium sp.
CCCCAGGCTCTTGGCGGGCTTCTGGTCAGCCTCAGAGTCTGGGCCGGGGCCAGAACCGGGTACGGCGGCGGGATCGGGCGATTTTGCCATTGCGGAATGCGCCCTAGCGCACCGCGCCCCCCGGAGAAAGGCCGCAGCCCCGGTCTTGCGCAAATTTAACATCTTGCGCAAATTTAGCGTCTCGCGCAAATTTAAGCTTAACCCCCGGTGCTGCATTGCAATCGATTGGCCGAAGGCCCACATGACGGCCATACGAGACGCGATCACGCACCGCAGGACGGGAACGCCACATTTGCTATACAACACTTATGAACTGAACCGCGCACTGTTATCGAGCGCCAGCGCCTGGGCTTCGGTCGGCGCGGAACTGCTCAACAACCCGGCCATGCCGATGGGCTATTTCGGACTTGGCCCGGTGATGGCCTCGGCGCTGGACGTGTTTGCCCACGCCGCCGCGCCGCGCGGCAAGCCGCAGTTCGGCATCCAGGCGGTCGAGCTGGATGGCACCAGCCACCCGGTGATCGAAGCGATCGTGCTCCATCGTCCGTTCGGCAACCTGCTACGTTTCACGCACGACGGATTACCCGATAACGCCCCCAGCCTGCTGATCGTGGCGCCGATGAGCGGGCATTATGCCACGCTGCTGCGCGGCACGGTCCGGCGGATGGTGGAAAAGCACGTGGTCTACGTCACCGACTGGGCCGATGCGCGGATGGTCCCGATCGAAGCGGGCGAGTTTGATCTCGATGACTATATCGATTATCTGACCGGGTTCCTCGAACACATCGGCCCCGGCACCCACATGCTCGCCGTATGCCAGCCCTCGGTCCCCGCGTTCGCTGCAACTGCGGTGATGAGCGCGGCGCAGAACCCGTGCCGCCCCGCCACGCTTACCATGATGGGCGGCCCGGTCGATACCCGCGAGGCGCCGACCGGCGTCAACGACGTTGCGGCCACCCGGCCGCTGTCGTGGTTCAAGCACAACGTCATCGCCACCGTGCCGCTGCATTATCCAGGCGCGGGGCGGCGGGTTTATCCGGGGTTCCTCCAGCTTACCGGGTTCCTCTCGATGAACCTGCAGAACCACCTGATGAGCCACTGGCAGATGTTCATGCATCTGATCGGTGGTGACGGAGACAGCGCCGACGCGACCAAGGGCTTTTACGATGAATATCGCTCGGTCTGCGACATGACGGCGGAATACTATTTGCAGACGATCGACCACGTGTTTCAGCGCCACTCGCTGCCCAAGGGCGAGTTTGTCCATCGCGGCAAGCCGATCGACCTGGGCGCGATCACCGATACCGCGCTCCTCGCGGTTGAAGGCGAAAACGACGACATCTCCGGGATCGGCCAGACCAAGGCCGCGCTGAAGCTCGCCACCGGCCTTGCCGAGGACCGCAAGCAATACCTGCTGGCCAGGGACGTCGGCCACTATGGCATCTTCAACGGCAGCAAGTGGCGCAAAACCATCGCCCCGGTGGTCGAGGACTTCATCGCCGCCCACCGCGCCCGCGAAGCCTTGCGGGCAGTCGCCTGAGCCAGCGGGCGCGGGGCACACCCGCGCCTGCCGTCCGCGCTAGCTGCCGATGTACTGGACCAGCCATACCGCGCTCAGCGCCGGCTTGGCCTCGTCCTCGATCTCGACCGTCGCGGCGAACGTCGCCTGCCATTGGCCGGGACGCTTTTCGATCAGTTCCTGCAAGGTGAACCGCCCGCGCACCCGCTTGCCGGACTTGACGAAGTTCAGGAAGCGGACCTTGTCGAATCCGTAGTTCAGCGCGAACTGCACCTCCGGCTCCTCCATTGCGTCATAGGCCATCGCCGACAGCAGCGAGAGCGTCAGGAACCCGTGCGCCACCGTGCTGCCCAACGGGGTCGCCTTGGCCAGTTCCGGGTTGACGTGGATGAACTGGTGATCCTCGATGCAATCGGCAAACGCATTGATCCGGGGCTGGTCCACGACGAACCACTTCGACACACCCAGTTCCTCGCCGACTTTCGCGCGCAGTTCCGGCAGCTTCATCCCGCACTCTCCTCAAGCCCTGTTTTCAGCTGCTTGATGGACCAGCACAGCCGTCCGTGCAACGCATCGCACGGCGCCGCTACGGCATCAGCGGTTCGGCTCCGGGGGTCAGGC
>JAYVWX010000234.1:0-18822 GCA_043785715.1 Novosphingobium sp.
GGTCCTCGACGCATCGTTCCATATACCAGTCGCGCGCGAAATCCTTGGCGGCGGCAAGGCTGACCTCCTTGGTGGTCTGCCGGTGATTGCGGCTGCCGAGGTAGGTCGCGCACTGCCAGAAGCGGCTTCCCTCACGCCGGTAAACGTGAAGCGCTCCATCCATCAGCAAATGGCTCTCTGCGGGCACTGTGTAAAACTCCAAAGTGTGTAAGACTTGTGTAAGTCTTTTTTGGAGTCTCGACCTTGCTCAAAGCATTGGTTTTAAGCGGTTTTTGGCTAATTTTCTTAGGCTAAACGCAATTTTGAGTCGACCGCGTCGATCAGGTGACCCGGCAGGTTCGTGCTGGCATGGCGAAAGGGAGAACGGCACTGGTGGCGGCCGGTTAAACTTTGACGATCCCCGCCATGATCTTGTGCATTCGGGAGTGCACCGCATCGTTTCCGGCCAGCACCTCGGCATCGCAGACCGGCTGGGAGCGGCCGCGATAGTCGGTGACGAAGCCGCCCGCCTCGCGCACCAGCAGGCAGCCGGCGGCGGTGTCCCAAGACTGCAGGCCGCGCTCCCAGAACGCCTCATAGCGCCCCGCCGCCACCCAGGCGAGATCGAGCGCCGCTGAGCCGAACCGGCGGATGCCGGCAACTTGCGGGGCAAGCGCGTTGTAGATCGCGCTCCATTCGGCCGGATCACCGGCGCCGGCGAAGGGTATGCCAGTGGCGATCAGGCTTTCGTCGAGCCGCCGCCGCCCGGAAACCCTGAGCCGCCGGTCCTGCAGCCAGGCGCCCCGGTTCTTTTCGGCCCAGAAACTCTCGTCGGTGATCGGCTGGTAGACGATCCCGGCGATGACATCGCCCCAGCCCTTGCCATCGGCGCGCGGTTCCTGCGCGGCAATGGAAATGGCGAAATGGGGGATGCCGTGGAGGAAGTTGGAGGTGCCATCGAGCGGATCGACGATCCAGCGCGGCTTGTCGGGGTCGCCCTCGATGACGCCGCCCTCCTCAAGCACGAAACCCCAGCCGGGCCGCGCCGCGAGCAGTTCGTCGTAGATCGTCCGCTCCGAGGCCTGATCGGCCTTGGACACGAAATCGGCCGGTCCCTTGCGGCTGACCTGGAGATGCTCGACCTCGCCGAAGTCCCGGCGCAGGCGCTGCCCCGCCTTGCGGGCGGCTTTTTCGATCACACGGATCAGGCCGGAGATTGCCATGGGTGCGCTCTAGCTCACCTTGCCGACATAGGTCCGCTCATAGACGTCGACGATGATCCGCGTGCCTGCCCCGATATGCGGCGGAACCATCACCCGCACGCCGTTATCGAGAATGGCCGGCTTGAAGCTCGATGAGGCGGTCTGCCCCTTTACCACCGCGTCAGCTTCGACAATCGTCGCCTCGACCTGCTCGGGCAGCGCGACCGAGATCGGCCGTTCATCGTACATTTCGAGTGTCACCTCCATGCCGTCGGACAGGAACGCGGCGGCATCGCCGATGAGGTCCTTGGGGAGGGTGATCTGCTCGTAGTTTTGCTGGTCCATGAACACCAGCGCGTCGCCATCGACATAGAGGAACTGGAAATCCTTGGTATCGAGCCGCACCCGCTCGATCGTGTCCTGGCTGCGGAACCGCACATTGGTCTTGCGTCCGTCGATCAGGTTCTTCATCTCGACCTGCATGAACGCCCCGCCCTTGCCCGGCTGGGTGTGCTGGGTCTTGGCGACTTTCCAGATGCCCTTTTCGTATTCGATGATATTGCCGGGACGAATGTCCACGCCGCTGATTTTCATGTAGGGAAGCCTTTGATGCGATCGAACCGAAGTCCGGAAAGGCGCGCCCTTAACCTGCGCGGTGCTTTCTGGCAATTGCGACACGCGGGGTGGTCGGGCATGTTGGCGTTGGCTATCGCGGCGCCGCCGGTGGCGGCCGCACCGGGGGGCGACATCGCGACCCTGCCGGTTGGCGATTATGTCTGCGAACTTCCGGGTGACGCTGCCGGCCTGGCCGGGCGGCATATGCCGGGTGAGGACTTCGCCGTCGTCACCGCATCGAGCTACCGCGCGCTTGGCTCGCTGGGCAGCTACCTGCTCACCGGCGACAGTCTGGTGATGACCAGAGGGGTCCACAAGGGCAAGCGCTACCACCGCCTGTCCCGCGGCTTTCTGCGTCGCATCGGCGCGGACGGCGCAGACAGCGACCTGCGCTGCGTGCTGCGCCGGCGCAATAATTCCTGACTGTTGACCGGGTCTCGCTAAGAATGATTGGCCGCGCCACTTGAAAGCCGCAGCGAGCAACACACATCACCTGCTGGAGGCCCCCGCCTCCCCAGTTCCGGAAAGATTTTGAACCTATGCGCAGTGCAGATCAAGTCGCCGCGATGTCCTGCCCGGTTTGCCAGGTGCCGCTCACCATGAGCGACCGGCAAGGCATCGAGATCGACTATTGCCCGCAATGCCGCGGTGTCTGGCTGGACCGCGGCGAACTCGATAAGATTATTGAGCGCAGCGCCCCGCAAGCCGCCGCGCCGCCCCAGCAAGCGCCCGCGCCCCAGCAGCAGGGCTACCCGCCGGTCTATCAGCAGCCGAATCACCCAGGCCACTACAAGAAGCGCAAAAGCTGGCTTGAGGATATTTTCGATTAAGCGGATTTAGCGGCGTGGATTTGGCTTGGTAAGCGACCTCGTCGCTCCAATCCCAGCTTCCGCCCGTTCCCTGTTTCCGCCACAATCCACCGAACTCGCGCTGTCCGAGTTTCCCCTTGCGCCAAGCTTCGCTAAGGCGGCAGAAGACTGGCGTCCCGGCTATGATGCTTGCAGGACGCCCATGGCTGTTGTGGAGACATTCGATGAAATTGCTGCGGTGGAGCCTGGCTGGTGCAAGCGCCTTTGTGATCTATAAATATTCGATCGGCAAGAAGGCCAAGGGTGACGACGTGTTCCAGTCACCGGAACGCACGCTGGCCAATGCGAAAACCGATGAAAATGTCCGCGCCGCGCAGAGTGCTGACAAGCCGAAGCTCAAGCGGGTGGCGGTAAAGAAAACTGCGGCGCCGGCCAGGCGGTTGGCGAAGTAGGAAGCACCCTCAAGCGGACGGAGTGAGGGCCAACCGCTAACCCCCGGCAACCCGCGGTATGACCATCACCTCCGCGCCCGGAGCAAGCGGCGCGGACCAGTCCGCCTGCATCGTTCCGTCGACGGCGAAGGCTACCCGCATGCCCGCCTTCTCGCCAAAACCAGGCCCGATCTTGTCCAGCGCCTCGATCAGCCCGAATAGATTGGCGGCTTCGACTTCCAGAACCTGGGCGCCGCCGAAGAACTGATCGGCAAACGGCGCCATCGGTTGGACGCGGACCAAAGTTCAGCCCTTGGCCTGGATCGCCGCATAGACCCGGTCGGGCGTTAGCGGCAGATGGTACATGCGGATCCCGGTCGTCCGGCTGACCGCATTGGCGACGGTGCCGAGCGGCGGCACGATCGGCACTTCGCCCACGCCCTTGACCCCGTAAGGATGGTTGGGGTTGGGTTTCTCGACCATCACCGTGTCGATCATCGGCAGGTCGGAGCAGACCGGCATGCGGTAATCGAGGAAGCCCGGATTATCGACCCGGCCGGCCTTGTCGAACACATAGCCCTCATTCAGCGCCCAGCCGATGCCCTGCGCCGCGCCGCCCTGCATCTGGCCTTCGACATAGTCCGGGTGGATCGCGGTGCCGACATCCTGCACCACGGTGTAACGCAGCACGGTGACCTGACCGGTTTCCGGATCGACTTCGGTATCGCAGATGTGGACGCCGAAGCCCGGGAGATGGCCCTGCGCATTGAGCGCGATTTCGGCGGAAATCGCGCCGCCCGAGTGGGCAGCCTTGGCCGCAATCTTCCCCATTGTAAGGCTCGTGCCTTCTTTCGGGCCAGAGAGGCAATGCACCGCGCCGTCGCGCCATTCGGCCTCGGCCGCATCGACGCTCCACATCGCCGCAGCACGCTGGCACATGGTGGCGATAACCGCCTGCGCCGCCTCGACCACTGCCTTGCCGGTGGCATAGGTGGTGCGGCTGCCGCCGGTCAGCATCGAATAACCGATCGAGGAGGTATCGGCGATGGTGACCCGTACCCGCTCATAATCAATGCCCAGCGTTTCCGCCGCCATGATTGCCATCGAGGCACGGCTGCCGCCGATGTCGGGGTTGCCAGTGGTGACCAGCACCGAACCGTCCTCGGTCACGCTGACCGCCGCCGTCGAAGGTCCGCCGTAATTGCCCCAGGTGCCGCCGCCAACACCGCGGCCCTGGTTTGGCCCCAGTGGCGCGGCGTAATGCGGGTGCGCCTTTGCGGCCTCCAGGCATTCAACATAGCCGATCTCGCCCGCCGGCATGCCCATCAGGCCGATATCGCCAGGCCGGACTGCATTCTTCAGCCGGATGTCGATGGGGTCGATGCCAAGTTTCTGCGCCAGCTCGTCGATGCAGCATTCGACCGGGAAGATGGTTTGCGGCGCGCCGGGTGCGCGGTAGGCGGCAGTGCTGGCGATGTTACACAGCACGTCCCAGCCGGTCACGCGGCTGTTGGCGACGTTGTAATGCCCGAGCGCGCTCATCGCGCCGGGATGGGTGTCGGAACCCGGATAGGCGCCGCCGACCAATTTGAAGTCGATAACCACGCCGATAATCGTGCCATCGGCATCAGCGCCCATGCTGATATCGACGACGCCGCCCGGCGCGGGGCCGGTCGCCCGGAAGACTTCACCCCGGTTCATCGCCAGCCGCACCGGCCGGCCCGATTTGCGCGACAGCAGCATGGCAACGGGTTCGAGATAAACCGTAGTCTTGCCACCGAAACCGCCGCCGATCTCCAGCGGGGTGACGCGGATGTCGGCGAGATTGATCCCGAGGATCCCCGCGGTCAGCGAACGGATCATGAAAGCGCCCTGGCTCGATGCCCAGATCTGCGCCTGTCCGTCCGAATTCCACGAGGCGACGCAGGCGTGCGGCTCGATATAGCCCTGATGCACCGCCAGCACCGAATAGCGCCCGGACACGACGGTATGCGCCGCGGCCAG
This sequence comes from Novosphingobium sp., assembly GCA_043785715.1. Classification (GTDB taxonomy): domain Bacteria; phylum Pseudomonadota; class Alphaproteobacteria; order Sphingomonadales; family Sphingomonadaceae; genus Novosphingobium. The sequence continues at coordinate 5,041 of JAYVWX010000234.1, forward strand.
CGCCGCATCCGGATCGCCGCGACCGATGGTGTAGCGCAGCGCCGCGTTGGACGGCGTCGTTGGCGCGGGTTCCACCCCCTGGGTGAAGATATCGTCGTGCAGGATCGGCGCACCGGGCGCGAGCGCACTTTCGATATCGAGCACATACGGCAGCACGTCGTATTCGACCTCGATCAGCGCCAGCGCTTCCTCGGCGATGGCGGTGCTGGTCGCGGCGACGGCGGCGACGGCGTGCCCTTCGTAAAGCACCTTTTCATGGGCCATGCAGTTGCGGGCGACATGCTTGATGCTGCCCTGCGATTCGCCGACGGCGATTTCCAGAGCGGCCAGCGACGGGAAATCGGCGCCGGTGACCACGGCCTTGACGCCGGGCAGCGCCTCGGCCTTCCTGGTGTTGATCGTACGGATGCGGGCGTGGGGATGCGGACTGCGCAGGATCGCGCCCTGCAACATGCCGGGGGCGACGAAATCGGGACCGTAGATCGCCTTGCCGGTGACCTTGTCGATCCCGTCGGGGCGGACCGGACGAGTGCCGATGTGGCGAAAGGCGCGCTTGTCCTGGGGGGCGTTCATGCTGGTACCCTTTGCGATGTTGGTTCCTGGCGAAGCTCAGCGGCCGCATCCATCACGGCGCGCACGATTTTGTCGTAGCCGGTGCAGCGGCAGAGATTGCCCGCCAGCCAATAGCGGACTTCGGTCTCGCTGGGGTTCGGATTGTGGTCGAGCAGCGCCTTCGATGCGACGATGAAGCCCGGCGTACAGAAGCCGCATTGCAGCGCGCCCTTTTCGAGGAACTTGCGCTGCACCGGATGGAGTTCGCTGCCCTCGGCAACGCCCTCGATCGTGGCGATCATCCGTCCCTCAGCTTCGGCGGCGAGCACCAGGCAGGAGCAGACCATCTGGCCATCGAGCACTACCGTGCAAGCGCCGCAATCGCCCGAGCCGCAGCCTTCCTTGGAACCGGTCAGCCCCAGCTCGTCGCGAAGCACATCGAGCAGGGTCGCGGCGGGATCGCAGAGGAATTCCTGCGGGTCGCCGTTAATGGTGGCGGTTACGAACAGCTTGCTCATTACTTCTCTCCCGCCCGCTGACGGGCAATCTCGACGGCGCGCCGGGCCAGCACCCCCGCCATGGCGATGCGGTAGGCGATCGTGCCGCGCTTGTCGTCGATCGGCCGGCAGGCCGCGCGCACGGCATCGGCCATCCGTTCCATATCGGCATCGCCAAGCTTCGAGCCTACCAGCGCCGCGCCCGCCGCTTCGACCAGCAGCACGGTCGGCGCGACGGCGCCGATGGAAATCCGCGCCGAAGTGCAGAAGCCGCTGCCATCGAGGACCAGCGCCGCGCCGCATCCGACCACGGCGATATCCATCTCGGTGCGCGGGATCGAGCGCAGATAGGCGTCCCCTCCCCCGGCCGGACGCGCGGGCAGGCGAATCTCGACGACGAACTCACCCGGCGCCAGCGATGTGCTGCCCGGTCCGCGTGGAAGCTGCTCGACCGGGATTTCGCGCTGGCCAGCCGGGCCGGCGATGACGCAGGTCGCACCCGCCGCGACCAGTGCGGGCACGCTGTCCGCCGCTGGCGAGGCATTGCAGAGATTGCCGGCCATGGTTGCGCGGTTGCGCACTTGCACGGAGCCGATCAGATTCGCCGCCTCGACCACGCCGGGCCAGGCGGCGACAAGCGCCTTGTCCTCCATGAGGGCGGTGCACGGGGTCGCCGCGCCGATAGCAAAGCCGCCGTCATGCGCGCGGATCGCGCCTATTCCGGCGATCCGCTTGATATCGACGATCGCGCTCGGTGCGATCCGGCGCGCGCGCAGCTGGACGATAAGGTCGGTCCCCCCCGCCAACAGCCGTGCCTGCGGATCGCCCGCGAGCAACGCAATGGCCTGCTCGACAGTCTGTGGTGCGTGAAATTGCGGCGACGGCATCATATTCCTCTCGAATTTTTCTGGTCTCGGCTTTTCCAGCGGCTAGGTTTCAATCTCCGCCGGATTCGTCAACTGCAATCGTTCAATCAGCCACGCTATATCCGCCGTTGATCGGGAGGGGAAGCCAGGCGGCTGCCGGTCAATAAACCCCGCCCTGCTCCTCGACGAAGTTCTTGGGATCGGCGCTCTGTGCCTTCGCCACCTTGGGAGCCTGCGCCGCCGCCTGATGGCCACCACGAAGGGCGGCGAGCAGTTGCTCGCGTTTCGCCGCAACCTCATCGGACCGGGTCGAACGCTTGGGCTCGGTGTCCGGCTTGAAAGCCTCCCAGATGATCGACGATTTGGGATCGCTGGTCGGCTCGCCGGCAAACACCCGTTTGCCGCTAATCCGGTCGATCTTGACGATGTGGATGCCGGCCGGAGCGGCGGGCGGTACGTGGCTCCAGCGCGACCTGGTCGCCACGATCAGGTCCTTGACCATCGGCGCGGCGTAGCTGCCGCCTTGCGCATAGCCGCCCAGCGAACGGGGCTGGTCGTAGCCGAGGTAAACCCCGGCGATATATTGCTGCGAGCCGCCGATGAACCAGACATTGGTCGGCCCGGAGGTCGTCCCGGTCTTGCCGAAGATCGGCAGTTCGAGATCGCGGAGCCGGGTCGCCGTGCCGCGGGTGACCACGCCTTCGAGCATATGCACGGTCTGGTAGGCGGTCCGCGGGTCCAGCACCTGCCTGCCGCGCGGCGCGAGGCGGGGCATCGGCTTGCCGTCCCACTGGGCCATCTTGCAACCTTGGCAGGGGCGGTTATCGGCCCGCCAGATTACCTTGCCGCTGCGGTCCTGGACATAATCCATCAGTGTCGCGGGATATTGCACGCCCTGGTTGGCCAGCGCCGAATAGGCGTTGACCATCTGCAACACAGTGGTCTCGCCGGCGCCGAGCGCGAAGGAGAAATAGGGCTCATACTTGCCGATGCCGACCCGGTCGAAGGTCCGCACGACGTGCTCGATCCCCGCGTCGTTGGCGATCCGCACGGTCATCAGATTGCGCGACTGCTCCAGGCCCCAGCGCAGCGTGTGAGTGCCGCCGGCGCCGCGCATGTCGAAGTTCTTGAAGCATTTCTCGCCCAAATTCGCGCCCTGATAGACGCAGAACGTGCCGTCCAGGACCATGCTGGCCGGCGTCATTCCGTAATCGAGGCCCGTGGCATAGACGAACGGCTTGATCGTCGAGCCCGGCTGACGCAGCGCCTGCGTCGCGCGATTGAACGAGCCAAGGCCGGCATCGAAGCCGCCCTGTACCGCCAGCACCCGGCCGGTATAGGGGCTTTCGACCACCATGCCGCCGGAGACCTCGGGAATCGTGCGCACGGCGTAGGCGGAGCCGGCAGGCGCGGCGGCAATGACGTCGCCCGCGCGCAGACTATCGGGCACACCGGTGAGCGGTGCGCGCGATCCGTCCGCAAAGCCGATCTGTCCGGCCGCACCGGAAACCCGCAGCACGATGCCGACGCGCCAGTTCTGGTAAGTCACCGATTTATTGAGCAATACCAGCTGCGTCTGCCAGCCATCGGGATCGAGGTTCAGATGCGCGATCGGGCCGCGCCAACCCTTGCCGCTGTGATAGCGCAGCAGACCCGCCCGCAGCGCGTCCAGCGACGCCTTCTGCATTGCCGGATCGAGCGAGGTGCGCACCCACAGCCCGCCGGCGTAAACGCTGTTTGGCCCCGCCTCGGCGGTTTCGCCGAACCGTTCGATCAACCGGCGGCGCACTTCCTCGACGAAATAGCCGACCGCGGGATCGTAGGATTCGACCCGGTGCGGGATGATGCCGAGCGGTTGCGCCTTGGCCGCGTCGGCTTCGGCCTGGGTGGCGAGTTCGTTGCTGACCATCTGATCGAGCACCCAATTGCGCCGGGCAATCGCCGAAGCGGCGTTTTTCGCCCGGCCATAGGTTTCGGGCGCCTTGGGCAGGATCGCGAGGAATGCCGCCTCATGCAACCGCAGATCGCCCACGTCTTTGCCGAAATAGGCGCGCGAGGCCGCCTGCACGCCGAAGCTCTGCCGGCCGAGGGGAATTTCGTTGAGGTAGAGCTCGAGGATCTGCGGCTTGTCGAGCACATCCTCGATGCGCCGCGCGACGATCATTTCCTTGAGCTTGCGGCCGATCGAGTATTCGTTGCCGATCAGGATATTCTTGGCAACCTGCTGGGTTATCGTCGAACCGCCGCGCGCGCGCTGGCCCGAGCCGATCTTGCCGACGTAATCGATGACGGCGCCGGCAAGGCCGGGGTAATCCACGCCGCCATGCGTCCAGAAGGTCTTGTCCTCGGCCGCCAGGAAGGCGTTGACCAGCTGCTTGGGGAAATCGACATAGCGCAGCTGCACCCGCCGCTCGCGCGCATAGCTGTAAACGATCTGGCCATCAACGCCGCGCACCATGCTGGGCAGCGGCGGCTGATAGCTCAGCAGCTTGTCCGCCGAGGGCAGGCTGCTCAGCACCAGTGTCCATACCAGCAGGTAGATCAGCAGCAACCCGCCCAGGCCGTAACCGGCCAGCCGCACCTTTCGGTTGCTGCGCCAATTTTCGCGAAACGTCGTCAAAATCCCGCTGGCATCGCGGCGGACGCGGTAGCGCAGATTATCGGGCTCGGTGGTCTCGGCCATAGCGGAGCGCCTCTAGCACGCCCGCTTTGCCGAACGCCAGCACCTTTCAGTTTTGCGACTGGCGGGCGAAGAACGCCCGGATCGCCCGCGCGGCGGCCCCGGCGAAGATCCGGCGCCCTTCGGGATCAACCAGCCGGGCGACGTCCCCGGCATTGCTGATATAGCCGGTCTCGTAGAGCACAGAGGGCACATCGGGCGATTTAAGCACGATGAACGCCGCCGATTGCAGCGGTATCGGCCGGAACCGCATTCGCCCGCGCGCTTCCCGCAGAATCAGCCAGGCCATTTCCTCGGAGCGGGCTTGGGTTTCGCGCTGCGACAAATCGACGAGTATGGCGCTGACGGCATCGCTGGTGTCCTCAAGGGCAATACCATTAATTGAATCCGACCGGTTTTCGCGCTCGGCCATGCGGCGGGCCGTTTCGCTCGACCCCTGTCCGGACAGCGTGTAAACTGTCGCGCCGCTCGCCTCGCCGGACCCTTCGGTACTGTCCGCATGGATCGAGAGCAGCAGATCGGCTTTCAGCCGCCGGGCGATCCCGGACCTTTCCGCCAGCAGGAGATAGCGGTCGTCGCAGCGGGTCAGCGCCACCCGGATGCCGCCCGCCTTCAACAGTTCGTCGCGCACCGCCAGGGCCAAGGCCAGGGTCAGCGCCTTTTCCTGGATTTCGCCCGCGCTCGCGCCGGGGTCGTGACCGCCGTGTCCGGCATCGATAACAACCAGCGGCCGGCCGGCATCGGGCGGTCCTTCGATCTTGGGGAGGTCCACCGGCGCACCGGCGGGCGGCAATGCGACCCGCAGCACATAGTCCTGCCCCCGGGCCGGCCTGCCAAATCTCCAGTTCGCCGCGACCAGTGCGGCGAGCACCGCGACAATTCCGAGCAGGACAAGCAGAATCTGATAGCTGCGACGCATGGCTGCTTCGGGCTTAAGCTGCGTCGCGGGCTGCCGCAATGGTCTACGGCAGACGCTCCACATTGATCTCGCGCAAGAACCTTGCTGTTCATCCAGTGCGGTGCTAGTCGCGCAAATGCCGGGGCGGGCTAGCCCCGATCCTCCCGTGCCTTTCGCCTTTCCCTCACCGGATCCGGCCCTGAGCATCGGGCAGGATCGGCAGACGCACGCCCCCGGCGGACTTTCCGGATACTTTGGAACCGGATCCGAACAGGTTGATGCTGGTATGAGAAATCCGTCGCTGTCTTGCTCTCCGCAGCCCTCCGGGCCCGCGGCTGGACGAGCGACTGGCTCTACGCGATCGGTCTTTCCGCGTATTTTCATCCTTGCAGACACGAATCCCGTCGCCTTGGCGCCTTCGCGCCCTGACACCACCATTGCAGCCGCCCGCCGCGCCAAAGCTACCGCCCCGGCCCGGCCTTTCGGCCTCACTGCACAAATTCGCGCCGCCTTCCGGGCTGGACGTCCTTCGGACAGGTCCGCACCGCGGCGCGCTTGGAGATTTACAAATGACAACCCGCATGTTGATCGATGCGCGCCACCCGGAAGAAACCCGGGTGGCGGTGCTCAAGGGCAATCGCATTGAGGAATTCGACTTTGAATCTGCCGATCACAAGCAGATCAAGGGCAATATCTATCTCGCCAAAGTCACTCGCGTAGAGCCTTCGCTGCAGGCGGCTTTCGTCGATTTCGGCGGCAATCGTCACGGCTTCCTGGCGTTCAGCGAAATCCACCCGGATTACTACCAGATCCCCCGGGAAGACCGCGAACGCCTGCTGGCTGAAGAGGCCGCCCACGCCGAGGAAGAAGCGGCCCTTCGCGCTGCGGACGAGGCGGACGAGGGTGAGTTCGATGAGGACTCCGGCGAAAGTCTCGCCGACGATTACGCCGGCGACGAGGGTGTAACCGAAGTCGATACCTCGCAGAACGACCAAATCGCCACGATCGAGGGCGGGCACGTGGAAAACGGGTTCAGTGATGGCGAGCCATCGACCGATGAATATGCCGACCATGACCAGGCCGACGAGGATGGCGATCATCCGGATGAGGAAGGCGGCAGCGAGGATCACCCCCGCCACGGCCACCGCCGTCAGGGCCAGGGTCACAGCCGCGGCCGTGCGCGCGAAGCCGATGAGCTGCGCGCCAAGCGCATGGCGCTGCGCCGCCGCTACAAGATTCAGGACGTTATCCACCGGCGGCAGGTGCTGCTGGTCCAGGTGGTCAAGGAAGAACGTGGCAACAAGGGCGCCGCGCTCACTTCCTATCTGAGCCTGGCCGGCCGCTATTGCGTGCTGATGCCCAATTCGAGCCACGGCGGCGGCATCAGCCGCAAGATCAGTTCGACGTCCGACCGCAAGCGCCTCAAAAGCATCGTCGCCGACATGCAGCTGCCCAAGTCGATGGGCTGCATCGTACGCACCGCCGGGCTTTCGCGCACCAAGGCCGAGATCAAGCGCGATTTCGATTATCTCGCCCGGCTGTGGGACGAAATCCGCGAGACAACGCTCAAAAGTTCGGCCCCGGCACCGATCCATTCGGACAGCGATCTTATCAAGCGCGCGATCCGCGACATCTATAACAAGGAAATCGAGGACGTAGTGGTCGAGGGCGAAGGCGGCTATCGTGCCGCCCGCGACTTCATGAAGCTGCTGATGCCGAGCCACGCCAAGCGGGTGAAGGCCTATTCGGATCCGGTCCCGCTGTTCCAGCGCTACGGCGCGGAAGACCAGCTCACCGCGATGTATGATCCCTATGTGCAGCTGAAATCGGGCGGCTACATCGTTATCAACCCCACCGAGGCGCTGGTTTCGATCGACATCAACTCGGGCCGTTCGACCAAGGAACACGGGATCGAGGCGACCGCGCTCAATACCAACCTTGAGGCGGCGCGCGAAATTGCCCGCCAGCTGCGGCTCCGCGACATGGCGGGACTAGTCGTCATCGACTTTATCGACATGGAATACGGGGCCAACGTCCGCAAGGTCGAACGGGTGATGAAGGACTCGCTGAAGAACGACCGCGCCCGCATTCAGGTCGGCCGTATCTCCAGCTTCGGGCTGATGGAGATGAGCCGCCAGCGCCTTCGCACCGGCGTGCTCGAAGCAACCACCCGCCACTGCCCGCATTGCGACGGCTCGGGGCTGGTGCGCACCGCCAGCTCGGCGGGCCTGTCGTCGCTGCGGCTGATCGAGGACGAAGCGGCACGCGGCAAGGGCACCACAATCTCGCTCTTTGCCAGCCAGGAAGCCGCGATTTATGTGCTGAACCACAAGCGCGCCGATCTCGCCGAGATCGAGGAGCGCTACGGTGTGAAAGTCGAGGTCGTGCCCGAGGGCGAAAACGAGGGCGCCAAGATGCGTGTCGGCTCGTCTGGACCGCACAATGAGTTCGTGCCGAAATTCGGGCCTATCGTGCTTGAGGAGGAAGAGGACGACGACTTCGCCGATGATGAGGACATCGCCGAGGATGAGGCCGATGAGCGCACCGGGCGCGAGCGTTCTGATGGCGGCGATGCCACCGATGAAGCTGGCGGCAAGCGCCGCAAGCGCCGCCGCACCCGCGGTGGCCGCGAGCGCCATGAAGACCGGCCCGATGGCAAGTCCGCCGATGCCGAGGAGCCCAGTGAGGAAGGCGGCGACGAGCGCAGCGATACCGAGGCTGAGGACGGCGACAGCACCGAGGGCGACCGGAGCTACGCCGATGACGGCGCGGTCGAGGATGGCGAAGGGCCGCGCAAGCGCCGCCGCCGCGGACGTCGCAGGCGGGGTGGCCGCGGCCGCGCCGAGGGCGAGGGCAAAGCGCAGGACGACGCTGCCGAAGCGCAAGACGGTGAAGCTGCTGACAGCAGCGGCGAACTCGTCACCGCGGCAAGCGGCGAACAGTCAGCCGAAGCCGAGGCGGAACCTGCGCCCAAAAAACGCAGCCGCCGCAAAGCCCCTGCGGCCGAAGTCGTTGCTGAGAGCAGCGTGCCCGAGGCCGAGCCGGTCGAGATCGCGGCAGCCGCCGAAGCAGCGCCAAAACCTAAGCGCAGCCGGCGCAAGGTGGCGGAAGTAGCGAGCGATGGTCCCGTCGTGGAAGCTGCGGCCGCGCCGGTAACCGAGGTGGTTCCCGCCGAGGACGAGGCTCCGGCCAAGCCGGCCCGGTCGCGCCGTAAAAAAGCGGATGCCGCGGCTCAGCAGGCGACCGATAGCAACACCGAGACGATGGTTGCGGAGGCTACCCCTCCGACAGCGTCCAATGACGCGGCCGATGATGAGGCCACGTCGGACGCCCAGCCCCGCGGCGGCTGGTGGCAGCGTACTTTCGGACCCTGATTCATACCGCCTAATAGTCCCTCCCGCACCGCCTCACTCTCCGCCTATGGTGAGCGATGCGGGAGGTAATATTGGCCGCAAAATTCATTCCTCGGCAAGCCGGAAAATCGGCTATCTCAGCGCCGCCTGCGCCGCCTGCGCCGCCGCCAGTCGCGCAATCGGCACCCGGTAGGGCGACGCGCTGACATAATCGAGGCCCATCTCTTCGCAGAACGCGATGCTCGCCGGATCCCCGCCGTGTTCGCCGCAAATGCCGAGCTTGATCGCTGGCCGCGCCGCCCTGCCCCGCTCCGCCGCGAGGCGCACCAGCTGGCCGACCCCGTCGATATCGAGGCTGACGAAGGGATCGCGCGGGAATATGCCCTGCTCGACATAGGCGCCGAGGAAGCGCCCGGCATCGTCGCGCGACAGGCCCAGCGTGGTCTGGGTCAGGTCGTTGGTGCCGAACGAGAAGAATTCAGCCTGTTCCGCGATCTCGCCCGCCATCAGCGCGGCGCGCGGCAGTTCGATCATCGTGCCGACCTGATATTCCAGCACGCGCCCGCGCTCGGCGAAAACCTGCACGGCGGTGCGATCGACCAGCGCACGCAGGATTTCCAACTCGCGCCTGGTCGCCACCAGCGGGATCATCACTTCCGGCACCGGCGCCGCACCGCTGGCGGCTGCGACATCGCAGGCCGCCTCGAAAATCGCCCGCGCCTGCATTTCGTAGATTTCGGGAAAGGTGATGCCAAGCCGGCAACCGCGATGGCCGAGCATCGGGTTAACCTCGTGCAGCTCGGCGGCGCGGCGTTTCAGCGTGTCCGCGCCGATGCCGGTCGCGTCCGACAGATCGGCGAACTCATCATCGCTATGCGGCAAAAATTCGTGCAGCGGCGGGTCGAGCAAGCGGATGGTCACCGGCAGGCCGGTCATGATCTCGAAGATCGCCTGGAAATCGGCACGCTGTTCCGGCAGCAGCTTGGCGAGCGCCACACGGCGGGCCTTCTCGTCCTCGGCCAAAATCATCTGGCGGACGGCGGCGATGCGGCTGGCATCGAAAAACATGTGTTCGGTCCGGCACAGACCAATGCCCTCGGCGCCGAACTGGCGCGCCATGCGGCAGTCGGCGGGAGTTTCGGCGTTGGCGCGGACCTTCATCCGGCGGTGCCCATCGGCCCAACCCATCAGCACGCCGAAATCGCCGACCAGCTCTGGCTCGACGGTGCGCACCTCGCCCGCCATGATTTGACCGGTCGCGCCGTCGAGCGTGATGATGTCGCCTTCGTGCAGCTGGCGGCTGCCGATTCGCAGCGTGCGGCTGGCAAGGTCGATGGAGAGGATGGAGGCGCCGGAAACACAGGGCCGCCCCATGCCCCGCGCGACTACCGCGGCATGGCTGGTCATGCCGCCGCGGGCGGTGAGAATGCCTTTGGCGGCGTGCATGCCGTGAATATCTTCAGGCGATGTCTCAACTCGAACCAGGATCACCGCCTCGCCGATCGCCGCCTTGCGCTCGGCACTATCGGCGTCGAGGACGATGGCGCCCGAGGCCGCGCCCGGCGAGGCCGGCAGGCCGGTGCCGAGCACGTCGCGCGGTGCATCGGGATCCAGCGTCGGATGCAGCAGCTGGTCGAGCGCCATCGGGTCGATGCGGCGGATCGCGGTAGCCTGATCGATCAGCCCCTCGCCGACCATATCCACCGCCATCTTGAGCGCCGCCTTGGCCGTGCGCTTGCCGCTGCGGGTCTGGAGCATCCACAATTTGCCGCGTTCAACGGTGAATTCGATGTCCTGCATGTCGCGGTAATGGGCCTCGAGCAGGTCGAACACGCGGGCCAGTTCGCCGTAAGCCTCGGGCATCGCCTCTTCCATGCTGAGCGGCTTGGCATTGGCCCGCAGCCTCGCCGCCCTGGTCAGATATTGCGGCGTGCGAATGCCGGCGACGACATCCTCGCCCTGGGCGTTGACTAGCCATTCGCCGTAATAGGCGCGCTCGCCGGTGGCGGGATCGCGGGTGAAGGCGACACCAGTAGCCGAGGTGTCGCCCATATTGCCGAACACCATCGCCTGCACGTTGACCGCGGTGCCCCAGCCGCCGGGAATGTCGTTCAGCCGGCGGTAGACTTTGGCGCGGTCGGAATCCCAGCTGTCGAACACCGCGGCAATCGCGCCCCATAGCTGTTCCTGCGGATCCTGCGGAAAAGCGCGACCCAGCTCGGCTTCGACGATGCGCTTGTATTCGGTGACCAGTACCTGCCAATGCTCCGCCTCCATCTCAACATCGGCGTAGAAGCCATTGTCTTCCTTGGCAGTTTCCAGAACGTCCTCGAACAGATGGTGGTCCAGCCCCAGCACCACGTCGGCATACATCTGGATAAAGCGGCGGTAGCTGTCCCAGGCGAAACGGGCATCACCCGAGGCCTTGGCGAGGCCCGCGACCGTGGCGTCGTTGAGGCCCAGGTTGAGCACCGTATCCATCATCCCCGGCATCGACACCCGCGCGCCGGAGCGAACCGAGACCAGCAGCGGGTCAGACGCATCGCCGAATTTCTTGCCCGCCGCGCGCTCGATATGGGTCAGCGCCCCGGCCACCTGCGCGCGCAGGTCGTCCGAGAAATTCGCGCCCTCGGCCAGATAGCGGACGCATTCTTCGGTGGTGATGGTGAAGCCTGGCGGCACCGGCAGGCCGATCCCGGCCATCTCGGCAAGATTGGCGCCCTTGCCGCCGACAATGGTCTTGTCACGGGTGCGCGGGTCCGCATGAGTGGCCCCGCCGCCGAAAGTGTAGACCTGTTTCGTCACCTGTGCTTAGCCCTCAATCTTAGCAAAATCCGCCACTTGATGTACCGCATCGCGAAAACGCGCGAGCAGCGACAGCCGCGCCTGGCGTTTGTCTGGGTCGGGATCATTTACCGTTACCTGGTCGAAAAACGCATCGATCGGTGCGCGCAGGCGTGCCAGCGCCGCCATCGCTCCGGCGAAGTCCTCCGCGGCCACCGCAGCGGCGGCTTTTGGTCCGGCCAGCTCCAGCGCATCGATCAACGCCTGTTCCGCCGGTTCGGGCGCGTAGGAAAGCGCGTTCTGCATTTCGGCGCGGGCCCGCACGGCGGCGGCGACATCGGGATCGTCGACCATGGCGAAGGGGTCTTCCTCGCCGTCGCGCGGAATGCGGGCGGGCTCTGACTCGCCGGTCCAGTCCTCCTTCTTGAGGATATTCGCCGCGCGCTTGTAGCCGGCGAGCAGGTTGGCGCCGTCGGGCGAGCCGATGAAGGCCTGGAGGGCGTGGACGCGGGCGAGCAGGCGGATGAGATCGTCCTCGCCGCCGAGCGCGAAGACCGCGTCGATCAGATCGTGGCGGACCCCGGCTTCGCGTTGTTGGACCTTGAGGCGGTCGGCGAAGAAGTCTAAAATTGCAAAACGCGCTGCTGTAAAGCGTCGGGCTTTCTCTGCATATTTGACAGCGTCAGCCTGTAATGACGCCAGTTCGGTTGCTACGCCCTTTAAACCCCACTCGCTTTCGTTTTCCGGTCTGAAGGCATTAATCGCTTCGATCCGCGCATTGATAGCTGGGACGTCTATGCCATCGAAGGACATACTCCAGAGCGCAAACGTCAGAGCACCATTCAACGACAGCTCAATGTTATTACTTTGAATTAAAGATATTATGGCCAAAGCTGCGCGACGAAGGGCAAAGGGATCTTTCGATCCTGTCGGTGGCATCTCTTCAAAAAAGAACCAAGCAAGCGTATCCAGCTTATCCGCCAAACTCACCGCCACCGTCACCGGGGCGGTCGGTACTTCGTCGCCCTGCCCGACCGGCTTGTAGTGATCGCGGATGGCGTCGGCGACCGCGCCGGGCAGGTCTTCGGCGCGGGCGTAGTAGCCGCCCATCACACCTTGCAGCTCGGGGAATTCGCCGACCATCTGGGTGACGAGGTCGGCCTTGCACAGGCGCGCGGCCTGCTGCGCGAGGGCGGCTAAATCCTCCCCGGCACGGGGAGGGGGACCGCCCGAAGGGGGGTGGAGGGGGCCCGCCTCGCCGGTTGGCGATGCGTCTGCGGAGGGGTGGGCCCCCTCCGTCAGCCCTGATGGGCTGCCACCTCCCCGTTCCGGGGAGGATTTTACGATGCCCTCCTCCACCAGCCAGCGGGCCAGCTTCGCCACGCGCTCGACCTTGTCGGCAACGGTGCCCAGCTTTTCATGAAAGGTGATCCGCGTCAGCCCCTCGGCGTGCTCGGCCAGCGTTTTCTTGCGGTCCTGTTCCCAGAAGAAGCGCGCATCGCTGAGCCGCGCGGCGAGGACCTTGCGGTTGCCGGCGACGATTTGCGCGCCGCCATCCGACGCCTCGATGTTGGCGGTGCAAACGAAGGCGTTGGCGAGCTGGCCGGCGCTGTCACGGCCGGTGAAATACTTCTGGTTCGTGCGGGCAGTTAGCTGGATAACTTCGGGAGGAACCTCAAGATACGCCTCGTCAAACCGGCCGAGCAGCGGCACCGGGTATTCGGTGAGGCCGGCGTTCTCCACCACCAGTCCTTCGTCCTCGACCAGCACCAGCCCGGCTTCGGCGGCGACCGCTTTCGCCTTGTCGCGGATCAGCGCCTCGCGCTCGGCGTGATCGACAATGACGTGGCAGGCGCGCAGCTTGTCGGCGTAGTCGTGCGCGCCGCCGATGGTGATCTCGCCGGGGTGGTGGAAGCGGTGGCCCCGGGTGGCGTAACCGGAGCGGATGCCGGCGACCTCGCAGTCGACCAGCTCCTCGCCAAAGATCGCGACCACGCCGGACAGCGGGCGAACCCAGCGCTGGCTTTCGGTGGAGATCGAGGCCGCGCCCCATCGTTGCGATTTGGGCCAGGGGAAGGCGCGGACGATGGCCGGGATGGCTTCAGCGATGACGTCGTGTGTGGCCCGGCCGGGCTTCTCGCTGACGGCGAAG
>JAYVWX010000235.1:0-8263 GCA_043785715.1 Novosphingobium sp.
CCGATGGATTCTCCTCTAGCCCCCCTCCCCTCTCTTACCCCCCTCCCCGGGGGGGAGGGGCTGGGGGAGGGGGACCGGCCTCTCGATAGCGCAGAACACCCCCACCCAACCCTCCCCCTCAAGGGGGAGGGCTCCACGTTGCGGTCGACCGCATTGGCCGCAATCCAAGCCACCCGCTGGATCCCCGAAAAGGGCGAGAACCGCATCCGCGCGATGGTGGAAGGCCGGCCCGACTGGGTGCTTAGCCGCCAGCGCGCCTGGGGGGTGCCGATCACGCTGTTCGTGCGCAAGGGCACCAACCACTATCTCGACGACGCGGCGGTCAATGCCCGGATTGTCGAGGGTATTCGCGCGGGCGGGGTTGATGCCTGGTCCGAGGCGCGGGCGCAGGAATACCTCGGGGCGGGCTATGACGCCGAAGACTTCGAACGCGTCACCGATATTCTCGACGTCTGGTTCGACAGCGGCTGCACCCATGTGTTCACGCTGGAGAGCGGGCGCTGGCCGGACCTCGCCTGGCCCGCCGACCTCTATCTCGAAGGCAGCGACCAGCACCGCGGCTGGTTCCAGTCGAGCCTGCTGGAAAGCTGCGCGACGCGCGGGCGGGCGCCGTACAAGGCGGTGCTGACCCACGGTTTCACCATGGATGCGCGTGGGCTGAAAATGTCCAAGAGCCAGGGCAACACCACCGATCCGGTGAAGGTGATGGAGACCAACGGCGCCGACATCATCCGGCTGTGGGCGCTGTCGGTCGATTATACCGAGGACCACCGCATCGGCGACGAGATTCTCAAGGGCGTGGCGGATCAATACCGCAAGCTGAGGAATACGTTCCGTTATTTGCTCGGCGCGCTGGATGGGTTCAGCGAGGCGGAGCGGGTGGATGTCGCCAAGATGCCCGAGCTGGAGCGTTATATGCTGGCGCTGCTGGCGCGGCTGGATGCGACGTTGCGGCAGGCGACCGCCGACTTCGATTTCAACACTTACGTTCGCGCGCTGACCGACTTTTGCAACGAGGATTTGTCGGCCTTCTTCTTCGATATCCGCAAGGATTGTCTATACTGCGACGCGGCGAGCGATCCCAAGCGGATGGCCTACCGCACCGTCCTCGACACGCTGTTCCACGCGCTGGTCCGCTACGCCGCGCCGGTGCTGGTGTTCACCGCGGAAGAGGTGTGGGGCACGCGGTTTCCCGAGGGGGGGAGTGTGCATCTGCTGGAGTGGCCGGCGGTTGATGATGGTTGGGACGACAAGGCGATTGTCAGCGACTGGTTAGGTCTGCGTGACATCCGTGCGGAAGCATTCCGTGCAGCCGAAGTCGCTCGTAATGAAAAACGTATTGGCTCGACCTTGGAAGCCATCATCTTGATGGACATTAGCAATTCCGACATCCGGGCGCTGATCGATCGAAAGCTCAAATCAGACAAATCCCTGATCGAAGAAATTTTCATTTCCGGAGAGGTCGAAATTCGTTCGATCACTGGTGCGATCATGCGGCGTGACAATCAGGAAGCACGTCCCGTCGCGAGCGCAAATGGCGAGACCAACACCACAGTGTTCCGCACCACCCATCACAAATGCGGCCGCTGCTGGCGTCACCTGCCCGACGTCCCCGCCGACGGCGCGCTGTGTTCACGCTGCGATCATGTCGTCGCGGCGATGGCCGACCCGGCATGAGCCTCACCCGCAACCGCCTGATCGGCCTCGCCGTGGCCGCCGCGATATTCGCGCTCGACCAGCTGCTCAAATGGGTGATGATCGTGCCGCTGATGCTGCGCGAGGTGCAGGTGATCCCGCTGCTGCCGATCTTCGACCTGCGCTGGACCGAGAACAACGGCGTCTCGCTCGGCCTGCTCGCCGCCACCTCCGATGCCGCGCGCTGGGTGCTGGTCGGGGTCACTGCCACCGTTGCGCTGGTGGTGCTGGTGTGGCTGCTGCGCGAGCGGCTGCTCGGCGATATCCTCGCCCTTGCCATGGTGCTGGGCGGCGCGCTCGGCAATATTCTCGACCGGATGCGGTTCGGCTATGTCGTCGATTACGCCGATCTTCATTTCGGCAGCTTCCGCCCCTTCTATATCTTCAACCTCGCCGATGCCGCGATCACTCTCGGCGTCCTGATAATCCTTGCCCGTTCCCTGCTTTCGCGCGAAAAGCCGAAACAGACGGGCGAAACCGCCCCGGAGAGCTGACATCATGCGTAAATCTGCCGCCCTTATCGCCCTGACCTGCGCGTCGCTGCTTTCGGCCTGCGGCGGCGGCGGCGGGCTGTTCAACCGCGACCGGCCAGACGAATTCGCCGTGCAGCGCCAGGCGCCGCTGGTGGTGCCGCCCGATTTCTCGCTGACCCCGCCGCAGCCCGGCGCGCCGCGGCCCGCCGACACCAACAGCCAGCAGCAGACGCTCGACGCCCTGTTCGGCGGCAGCGCCCCGCGCAGCGAGGTCGAGAAGAACACGATCAGCCGTGCCGGCACCGCCGCACCCGGCATCCGCTCCTCGGTCGGCGATCCGGGCACCAACACCGTCGCCAAGGGCGACATCACCCGCGACATCCTCGCCGCCCCGCAAGGCGACGGCCGCGAGGCGCGGGCGGTGGCGGGCGGTTAAAGCCCGGCCTCCCGCTCGATCTCCCGGGCGGCCTCTTTCTGGCCGATATCGCGCCGGCAAAACCCGTCTGGAAAATGGATCGCATCCACGGCCGCATAGGCCTTGGCCTGCGCCTCGCGCACCGAGTTCCCCCGCGCCGTCACATTGAGCACGCGCCCGCCACTCGCCGTCAACGCGCCATCGGCCCCGAGCGCGGTGCCGGCATGGAACACCTTGGCGCCCTCCGCCTCGGCCGCGGGAATGCCTTCGATCCGCCCGCCAGGTTGCGGTGTCCCCGGATAGCCCCGCGCCGCCATCACCACCGTCAGCGCGGTGCCGGGCGAAAAGCGGGGCGCCTCGATCGCGGCCAGCCGGTTCTCGGCGCAGGCGAGCAGCAGCTCGCCGAGGTCAGTTTCCAGCCGCAGCATCAGCACCTGGCATTCGGGATCGCCGAAGCGGCAATTATATTCGATCAGCTGCGGCCCCTCGCGGGTCAGCATCAGCCCGGCAAACAGCACCCCGGAATAGGGCGTGCCGGCCTCCGCCATCGCCCGCACGGTCGGAGCGACGATCCGGGTCATCGCTTCGGCCTCGAGCAGTGGGGTGAGCACCCGCGCCGGGCTGTAGGCGCCCATTCCCCCCGTATTCGGCCCGGTGTCACCGTCGCCGACGCGCTTGTGGTCTTGGGCCGAGCCGAACGGGAGGATGGTGGCGCCGTCGGTCAGGGCAAAAAAGCTCGCCTCCTCGCCCTCGAGGAATTCCTCGATTACCGCCTCCGCGCCCGCCGCACCGAAGCGTCCGGCGAAAATGTCGCGGATCGCCGCTTCCGCCTCAATCAGGCTCATGGCGACGGTCACGCCTTTGCCGGAAGCGAGACCATCGGCCTTGATGACGACCGGGATGCCGAACTTCGCCAGTGCCGCCAGTCCATCCGCCTCGCTGTCCACCCGCACATAGGCCCCGGTCGGGATATTGGCGCGGGCGCACAGGTCCTTGGTGAAGCCCTTGCTGCCTTCCAGCCGGGCGGCCGCCGCGCTGGGCCCGAACACCGCGAATCCGGCGCCGCGCAGGCTGTCCGCCAGCCCATCGACCAAGGGGCCTTCCGGGCCAATGACGACAAGTCCGATCCGCCGCTCCTCGCAAAAACCGATGACCGCCGCGTGATCGGCGACGTCCAGCGCCGCCAGTGTGGCATGTTCGGCAATCCCCGGGTTTCCGGGCGCGGCATAGAGTTTGCCGCCGGCCTCGGCTATCAGCCGGGATTGCGCCAGCTTCCACGCCAGCGCATGTTCGCGCCCGCCCGATCCCAGCAGCAGGATGTTCATGGCCCCGGTTTCGCCCTTCGATGATGAGTATAGTGGCGGGCTGGTAGCGAAGGACGCGGCCGGCGACAACGCCGCGCCGCTTTCCGTCAGCGAGATTTCCGCGCTGCTGAAACGTACAGTCGAAGAGCGCTTCACCTTCGTGCGGCTGCGCGGCGAACTTTCGGGGGTGAAGCGGGCCGCGTCCGGGCATCTTTACTGCTGCCTCAAGGACGAGGGCGCGCGGATCGACGGGGTCATGTGGAAAGGGGCGGCGGCACGGCTCGCCTTCCTCCCCGAAGACGGGATCGAGGTGATCGTCACCGGCAAACTCACCACCTATCCCGGCCGCTCGACCTATCAAATCGTCATCGAGCGGATGGAAATCGCCGGCGAGGGTGCGCTGCTGGCGCTGCTGGCCAAAACCAGGGCGCGGCTCGAGGCGGAGGGGCTGTTCGCGCCGGAGCGCAAGCGGGCGCTGCCCTATCTGCCGCGCGTGATCGGGGTGGTGACCTCGCCCACCGGTGCGGTGATCCGCGACATCCTCCACCGGCTTGCCGACCGCTTTCCCAGCCATGTGCTGGTCTGGCCGGTGCTGGTGCAGGGGCAAGGCTCGGCGGAGCAGGTGGCGGCGGCGGTGCGCGGCTTCTCGCAGCTGCAGCCGGGCGGACCGGTGCCCCGGCCCGATCTGGTGATCGTCGCGCGCGGCGGCGGCTCGATCGAGGATTTGTGGGCGTTCAATGAGGAAGCGGTGGTGCGCGCGATCGCCGATTGCACCATCCCGGTGATCTCGGCGGTCGGCCACGAGACCGACACCACGCTGGCCGATTTTGCCGCCGACTTTCGCGCGCCGACGCCGACCGCCGCCGCCGAGCGCGCGGTGCCGGTGCGCGAGGAGCTGATCGCCCTGATCGCCGAACTTGCCCTGCGCAAACGCCGCGCGGTGGTCCGGCCGGTGACGCTGGGGCGCGAGCGGCTGGAGGCGCGGGCGCGGCGCCTGCCCCACCCCGAAGCGCTGCTGGCCGGCTTCAACCAGCGGCTCGACGATCAGGGCGGCCGGCTGCGGCGCGGGCTGATGGAGCGCATCGTCTCCGCCCGCGCCTCGCTGCAACGCGATGCCTCGCACCTGTCCGCGCCGCTGCTGGCCTCGCGGCTGGCGCGGGCGAAGGAGCGGCTGGCGGCGGTGCGGCTCACGCCCGTGCTGATCGCGCGGCGGCTGGCCGAAGGGCGCGAGCGGACGGCGGCGTTGTGGCGCATGGCCGAACAGCTCAGCCCCGAGCGGGTGTTGCGGCGCGGCTATGCGATCGTGCGCGATGAGGCAGGCCAGCCGGTGATGAGCGCGGTGAGCGCCCGCGCAAGCAACGCGCTGGAACTGCAGTTCGCCGATGGGCGGTTGCAGGTTGGCGCCGCAGCCCCACCTGCGCGCACGCCGCGCTCTGCGCCGGCCCCCCGCCCCGAACCGCCGGTGCAGGGCAAATTGCTTTGAGCGGCGAGTTTTGCTAATCTGCCGCGATGTTGATGTCATCCAATGAGCGCCCGGCGACTCTCCAATACCAGCCCAACGGTTTCCGCGTGGTCAGCGCCGGCGGCTTTGTCCTCTGCGCGGTGACGGGGGAGAGAATCCCGCTTGAGGCGCTGCGCTATTGGAGCGTCCCGCGGCAGGAGCCTTACGCCAGCCCCGACGTGGCGACCCGCCGGCTGATCGGCGAGGTCTGACGGCCCGCGCGTAAACGCGATGCGTTTTTATGGTATCTGTGTTGCGGTTGCCGGTTTGGTCGTGGCTCTGTGCAGTTGCAGCAAAGCCTTGCCGAACAAGCCGAGTTTCGCGGTTCCCGGACCCGATAGCACCGTTGCCGCACCGCCTCAGGCTGTAGCCATGCCGGAGCAAGACCGCTATTTTGCGCTAGCCGGGGAACTGACGCAGGGGGGCTGGCTAACCGGCACTGCCCCGGCGGGCGCGAGCGCGGTGACCCTCGATGGGCAGCCGCTGGCGATGGGGCAGGACCGGCGCTTCTTCGCCGCCTTCGACCGCGATGCCGGGCCCGCCGCCCTGCTCGGTGCGACATTTGCCGACGGCGCCGCCGCCACCCGCAGCCTCGCCATCGCCCCGCGCGCCTGGGATATCGAGCGGATTGGGGTCGCGGCCCGCCCCGCCGGCGTGACCAGCGCCGAATTCCAGCGGATCCGCGCCGGCGAACTCGCGCGGATCGCGGCGGCGCGCGCTGTGAATGCCCAAAGCGATGGCTGGCGGCAGCGCTTCAACTGGCCGGTGCGCGGGCGCATCTCGGGCCGCTTCGGCGCGCAGCGGATCTATCGCGGCAGCCCCGGCAGCTACCATTCCGGCACCGACATCGCCACCGGGCAAAGCGGCACGCCCTTCGCCGCGCCGGCCGACGGCGTGGTCGTCCTCGCCGCCGGCAGCCCGTTTTCGCTCGAGGGCAATCTGCTGATCATCGACCATGGCATGGGGCTGAGCAGCGCCTTCCTGCATTGCGCGCAAGTGCTGGTGCGAGAGGGCGAGGCCGTGCGGCAGGGCCAGATCGTCGGCCGCATCGGCATGACCGGCCGCGCCACCGGTCCGCATCTCCACTGGGGCCTGAAATGGCGCGAGGCCCGGCTCGACCCGGAATTGTTCGCCGCGAGGATGCAGGAAGTGCCGCAGCGTTAGACAAGTCTCTGTCACCAGTTTCGTCATTGGATGTCGTAACGCTGCATTTACCCCAAGCACCGTGCTGGATAACGGTAGCTAGTCGCGTGAAAGCTTAGTGCGAAACATCCGCGACTGTTGCATTTTCGGGGAATTATCCCCTTACGTCAGTTAGGCCTAGCTGTGGTATAGGGGGCGGATGTTCTGGCGAATCATCCACGACGCCCTCAAGTGGCTGGGAATCAGTTTCTTCCCGGCCATTGGCTTTGTCATCTTGGCTGGCGTCGGCATCGGACAGACTTTCCCAGAGAGTAAGCCGTGGCTTACTCTGCGCTACCACGAAACCATCGCCGCAATGATCTTACCATCGTTCTGGATCGCGGCTATTTGCATATTTTTTGCGTGGTGTGCCACCATAACTGTTGCGCGGCTCAAGGTTGGCGAAGATAGGGTTGGCGGGGACACGCACATCCACCATCATTACGGCACACTGCAAGAAAGGCTGGCAGAAGCGGTTGAACCGCGATCCATGCCCATCCAGCCCGACAGTGCCGTTCATGCGCATATTACGGGTGTTGTAGCAGCTAGAGAAGACGGGAACGACACTCACGACGCAACGGGCGTTCTGGGCCTGCCGGGACTGTATATCGGCTACATCTTTGCGGCAGCGGGCCACCTTAAAGCCAAACATTACCTTGAGTTTGCGATTGTTGGCTACAACGGAGCGGCGGAGACAATTCAAATCTCCGAGATCGCGGGCCGGATTCGAGCGGGCACCGGCAACTTGCGGGACTACGCTAAATTGCCAACGCCACTATTCCAGGGAGTGCTAAATGCAGAGCACGGCAAGGAATTTGTCTTACAAATGCGGCAAGATGTGACCGCCGATCAAGCCGAGGAGTATCTGGCCACGCTAGAGGATTCGATGACGGTTGGCCTTGATCTGCGCGAATTGAACATCATAGTCTCATCCGTTTCAAACCCAGAGAAGCGCGTGCGCCTTCCGCTTTGGGATGGGGTGAGCTTGCGGCGAAGAGACGACATAGTGTCGAACCGGAACACAATCCTATCCGTGGGGACGGCAGTTGAAACTAAGGTGTCGCTGGGTATGCTGATAGCGAGGGTTGATGGAACTACGGAGGAACGCGATGCCTGACGACACGCAGGCCCGCTTCGACACCCTTCTGCGCGCCATGGCGCACGGCGAGCCGCGCTCTAGCGCGCGAAAGAAACCATCAAGCGATCAAGCATCGCATGGGGACGAAGGCGCATGTTCCAGCGATACTCAAACTCGCCCAGATACTTCGACAGATGCTTCTGGCTGACATGCACATGCGTCCCGTTAATCCCGCGCTTCACAGCGGCCCAAAAGCCCTCAACCGAGTTGGTCGAAGCACCCCGCTTTCAGTTACATTGACGCCACAGTGAGCTTCGACATCGCCGACGAATTTACATTCCGTCTCGGGGTGCAGAACCTTTTCGATAAGGACCCGCCACTGGTGGGGGCCAGCGCCGGAGCTACGGATGTCAATGCAGCTAACACATTCCCGACTGTGTATGATTCGCTGGGAAGAACGTTCTTCGCGGGTGTTACTGCAAAGTTTTAGGATCTTTGACGAGTCGGCCGGACAGGAGTAATTACCCACCCCCTGTCGCGGGCGATCAGGCGGTGACGGCCTCGAGGATGGTGTGGAAGGGCTTGCTTCCCGAGAGGCGCGCGGTGTCGACGGTA
>JAYVWX010000236.1:0-7642 GCA_043785715.1 Novosphingobium sp.
GTCATGGCCTCCATGATCTCATGGCGTTCCATCAGGCAAGCATCCTTATGCTGTCGTAGCGGCCGCAATCGGCCATGGGTTCGATGTTCAACCGCAGCGCATCGGGGGTGGTGATTATTGGCCCCGCTGGCACGCCGCCGCGAATTGTGGTCGCCGGGCGCGAACGCCAGACGAGCGTATCTCCATCGGCCAGCGTGAAGACCAGCAGGTCGAGCGCAAGGGCGGGATCGGACGCGACATGGAGGGCGACTGCCATCTGGCCGGTGTCGTTCTCGACCAGCTGGAGGAAAATGTCTTTCGGCTGGAAGATGCCGGTATCGTCGGCAAACAGGCAGAACAGCAGTCGGACCAGCAATTGTTCAAGATCGTGCCCGACATAGCCGGAATCCTCCAGCGCATCGTGCAGCTTGCCCATCAATTCAGCAGCTCTGACGGTTACGCCCGCTTGCGTCTCAAAGCTGACCTTGCGGCCCAGCATGAAGTCGAAGTCGGTTATGTGCTTGTGCAGATCGGCCAGCCGGAATTTCAGTTGCGCCCGACTATCAAGGTCCAGCAGCACCCAGGTCTGGAAATCTCAGGACAACACCCATCGCGGCTGGAGCGTAGGGTGGATGCCTTCCACATAATCCAGCGCCTGCCCTTGGGCCTTCCACTCACCACTCACCCGCGAAGCCATTGCCGACACCCCAATTTGCGCGGCCTGCTCGCCATTGGCCCGGCGGCGGGTATCTTCGCGCCATGCCATTTCGCGGGCATAGGAACCGAGATACGGCCCGGCGATATGGTGGTGCGTCCCGATTTCCATGCGACACAGGTCGAGCGACACCACATGTTGCAACCTTGTTGCATGGACTTGCCGGAACACCGGCGGAATGCAGGGGAAATGGCAGAAAAGCGTGCAACAACCTGCAACATGGCTCTTTGGCGCTCAACGCGCCTTCAACCTCACAAATGGCCGATTTCTAAGGGAAAGGATGGTAGCGGAGGAGGGACTCGAACCCCCGACACGCGGATTATGATTCCGCTGCTCTAACCAGCTGAGCTACTCCGCCACACCGTGAACGCCGCGCAAAACGATGCACCGGCGCGGGTGCAGGCGGGGCACATAAGGCGCGGGCTGGTGCTGGTCAACCACCCTGCCTGCCGCGAAACGGCCAGCGTCCCTGCGGCTCCCAATGCGGATTGCGGTAGAGGTGCAATCCGAGGCCGGTGAAGCTGAATGTCCGGGTTTCCAGGTCTCGCGCAAGCTCGCGTTGCAGCGCCTTGGCTGCCTGGGGCGTCACCTTGTTCTGGATGGTGATGTGCAGCCGCGGCTCGTGGCGGTCCTGCGCGGTCAGCGCGCCGAGAAAATGCTCGGCGATATGCGCGCGGATCGCCAGCATGCCGGGGCTCGCGATGGCGAGAGCTGTGCCGGTACCCAGCGGCATCAGCCCGCTTAGCGTAGCCATCGGCGGTGCGAACTCGGCGGCGATCCGGGCGAGAACCCGCGGCAGTTCATCCCGCAGCGACGGGGCAAAGGAATGGAACAGCGTGACATGCGCCGCCAGCCGGTTGCGCTCGGCCGGATAATGCGCCCGCCGCAGCGCATCGGCCCAGGCGAACACATCCGCAGGCAGTTCGGCGGTGACGATGAACGGGGCGGCCGGCGTCCTCGAACTTGAAGGCGCCGACTCTGTCATGGGTCAGGCGGCGTTAGCCATACGCGCTGGCGGAGAGCCAAGCGCTTCGAACAGTTCCAACGCATTTACCCAATTTCCGATCACTATGTCAAAGCTCGCCGCGCGCGCGCCGGATCGTGAACCATTTCGCGACATTGCGGTTGTGTTCTTCCAGCGTCGCGGCGAAGGCGTGTCCGCCGGTGCCGTCGGCGACCATGTAGAGCGCGTCGGTTCTGGCCGGATGCAGCACAGCCTCGATCGAAGCGCGGCCGGGATTGGTGATCGGCGCCTTGGGCAGGCCGACCATGGCATAGGTGTTGTAAGCGTTGATCGCCTGAATCTCGGACTGGCGGATGCGCCGACCGAGCGGCTTGCCCCGGGTGACCGGATAGATGATCGTCGGGTCGGCCTGCAGCATGATCCCCTGGCGCAGGCGGTTCGAATAGAGCCCGGCGACGAGCCCGCGCTCGGACGGCTTGCCGGTTTCCTTCTCGACAATCGCGGCAAGCGACAGTGCTTCCTGCGGCGTTTTGACAGCAGTGTCCGGCGCGCGCTTTGGCCACAGCTCCTTCAGCGCGGCCTGCATCGCCGCCTGCATGCGCGCCAGTACTGCCTGCCGGCTTTCACCACGCTCGAAAGCATAACTGTCCGGCAGCACCGAGCCTTCCGCCGGGACGGCGACCGGACCAGTCAGATAGGGCTGGGCCATCAGCCGCTCATGGACCATGATCGAAGGCATGCCCTCGGGCACGGTGACGAAGCGGCGCAGGACCTCGTCGCCCTGGATGATGGTCAGGATCTGCGAAGGGCTGGCGCCTTTGGGCAGCAGGAATTCGCCCGCGCGGATCGGCGCACCGCCGCCCAGGAGCCGCGCGCGGAGGCGAAATACGCGAGCCGAGGTAATCGCGCCTTCCTGTTCCAGCTTGGCCGCCGCGCTCGCCAGACTGGCGCCGTCGGGGACGATGAAGGCGGTTTGACGGGTGAGCGGCCCGGAGGCGTACCAGCCGCCCAGCACAAACCATGCGCCCGCCAGCAGTACCAGTCCTGCAAATGCGGCCAACAGGCAGCCGCGGCGGGGCATCAGTCGTCCAGCGCCCGCAGGACCAGGCTGGCGTTGGTGCCGCCGAAACCAAAGCTGTTGTTGAGCACGGCGCGCACCTTGCGGCGCTTGGCGGTGTGGGGCACGAGATCGACGCCTTCGCAGCTGTCGCTCGGATTATCGAGGTTCAGCGTCGGCGGAACGATCTGGTCGCGGATCGCCAGGATGCAGAAGATCGCCTCGACCGCGCCGGCGCCGCCGAGCAAATGCCCGATCGCCGATTTGGTCGAGCTCATCGACACGGTTTGGATGGCATCGCCGAACAGGCGGCGCACCGCGCCCAGTTCCAGCTCGTCGCCCATCGGCGTGGAAGTACCATGGGCGTTGATGTAATCGATGTCGGACGGGGCAAGGCCAGCCTTGCGCAGCGCCATCTCCATCGCCCGGTAGGCGCCGGAGCCTTCGGGATGCGGCGCGGTGACGTGGTAAGCATCGCCCGACAGGCCGTAGCCGATGACCTCGGCATAAATCTTCGCGCCGCGTGCCTTGGCGTGCTCATATTCCTCAAGCACGACGACGCCGGCGCCCTCGCCCATGACAAAGCCGTCGCGGTCCTTGTCGTAGGGGCGGCTGGCCTTCTCGGGCTGGTCGTTGAAACCGGTGCTGAGCGCGCGGGCCTGAGCGAAGCCGGCGATGCCGAGGGGACAGATGGTGCCTTCCGCACCGCCTGCCAGCATGATGTCGGCATCGTCGTCCTTGATCATCCGGGCGGCGTCGCCGATCGAATGGGCGCCGGTCGAACAGGCGGTGACGACGGCGTGGTTCGGGCCCATCAGTCCATATTTGATCGAGACCTGCCCGGAGATGAGGTTGATCAGCCGGCCATGGACGAAATGCGGCGAGACCCGTGAGGGGCCTTTTGCGGCCAGGACCAGTGCTTCGCTTTCAATTCCCGGCAAGCCGCCGATGCCCGAGCCGATCGAGCAGCCGGTGCGCAGCCGCATCGCCTCGTCCATGTCGGTCAGCCCGGCATCCTCGATCGCCTGGCCGGCGGCATCGATGCCGTAGATGATGAAGGGATCGACCTGGCGCTGCACCTTGTGATCGACCCGCTTGTTGGGATCGAAGCCATAGGGATGATCCGCCGGCTTGACCTCGCAGGCGATCAGGCATTTCTGGTCGGACGCGTCGAACCGCGTGATGCGGCCAGCACCCGACATGCCGGCCAGCAGGTTTTTCCAGACGGTTTCGACCTCCGCGCCGAGCGGCGTGACCAGGCCCAGTCCGGTGACAACAACACGGCGCATGCAATCCTCCCAAAACACGACAGGCCCAGCGCCTTAGGGCCTGAGCCTGCCGAACTTCTGGCCCTGCCCCCTCCCAACAAGCACCGTCGAGCGACAGCCTCAGGGCAGAAGGATCAGGACTTGTTATCGTCGATATATTTGATCGCGTCCGAAACGGTGGCAATCTTTTCTGCCGCATCGTCGGGGATCTCGACGCCGAATTCTTCTTCGAACGCCATCACCAGCTCAACGATGTCGAGGCTGTCGGCACCGAGATCGTCGATGAAGCTGGCGTCTTCAGTAACCTTTTCGGCTTCAACGCCAAGGTGTTCGACAACGATCTTCTTAACGCGGTCTGCGGTGTCGCTCATCAAAATGCCCCTTTGAAAACGGAGGATGGATAGGTTGGCTGCCGCCCTAATGCGCAGCGCGGGCGCTGGCAAGTGGGAGGGCGCAGTTCAGTTGCCGCCGAGGCATTTCACCCCATAATTGCGCAGATATCGGTCGCTCGTTACCAGCACTGCGTCTTGCGCCAGCGCGTGGATCAAGATCAAATGATCAAAGGGATCATTGTGGCCGGGCTTGGGAACAAATGCCCCAAGTGCCTCAAGGTGTTCTGCCTCAATCTCGAGAATGCCAAAGTGGCTATCTTGTGCTTCCCGCATTACTATCGATCCCGAATCCTCAAGCTTTCCGATACGGTTCTTGATAGAAATTTCCCAGAAGCTGGCCACGCTGACCAGAACTACATTCCTCTTGTCGGCTATCAAGTCGCGAGCTTGCTTGCCGAGCTTGGGATTATCGTTGAACCACCAAAGCAACGAATGGGTATCCAGCAAAAGCTTCATGGCAGTGGGTCGAAGTCATTCTCATCCCAATGCTCCATCTCTTTGATGAGCCAGTCGGGTGTTTCAGGAAGGGCGCTGTTCTTGCCTGGCCGCCGGAGCGAGCCGGGCTGCCGAGGTTTCCCATCCGGCGTGTAAATCCACTCGCCATCAATGAGCCACGGCGGCCCGTCTTTGGCAGCTTCGGCGTGATTGAACGGTATCGGCATTTCGCGCACTCCCGAGGGCGGCGGGCTTGAACCCTGAACCAGTTCGCTAAGGTAATCCTTCACCAGCGCCGAAAGCGACGTGCCCAGTTCGGCCGCGCGGATGCGGGCCTTGCGGTGGGTTTCGTCGTCAAGAGCGATGGTGACATTCTTCATGTGATACTGTGTAGAACAGAATCACAGTCGGTGCAATTACCCGTCCGCCTGGCGCTCCACCAGCCGAATATTCAGCTCCCGCAGCTGTTTGGCCGAAACCAGCCCCGGCGCGCCCATCATCAGGTCTTCGGCCTTCTGGTTCATCGGGAACACCACCACCTCGCGGATGTTGGGCTCGTCGGCCAGTAGCATGACAATTCGGTCGACCCCCGGGGCGGAGCCGCCGTGCGGGGGCGCGCCATACTTCAAGGCGTTGATCATGCCGGCGAAATTGGTGTCGACATCGTCGCGGCTATAGCCGGCAATCTCGAAGGCCTTGTACATGATGTCAGGGCGGTGGTTGCGGATCGCTCCCGAGGAGAGTTCGACGCCGTTGCAAACGATATCATACTGCCACGCTTTGATCTCGAGCGGGTCCATCGTCTCCAGCGCTTCCAGCTCGCCCTGCGGCATGCTGAAGGGGTTGTGGCTGAAGTCGACCTTTTTGGCCTCCTCGTCGTATTCGAACATGGGGAAATCGACGATCCAGCAGAATTTGAATTCGCCTTCGCCGATCAGGCCGAGTTGCTCGCCCACCCTTGTGCGCGCCGCGCCTGCTAGCTTGGCGGTCTGCAGCTCCTTGCCGGCGGCGAAGAAGCAGCCGTCGTCGGGTCCAAGGCCCATCGCCGCATAGAGCGCAGCCATGCCCTCCTCGCCGTGGTTCTTGGCAATCGGCCCGCCGAATTCGCCGCACTTGCGGGTGACATAGCCGAGCCCGGCATGGTCTTCACCGCGCGCCCATTCATTCATGTCGTCGAAGAACTTGCGGCTCTTGCCGGCAGTGCCCGGCGCCGGAATCGCGCGCACGCTGCCGCCGCTGCCGACAATCTTCTCGAACAGGCCGAAGCCGCTGCTCGCGAAATGGCTGCCGACATCGTGAATGACGATCGGATTGCGCAAATCCGGCTTGTCCGAACCATATTTCAACATCGATTCCGCAAACGGAATGCGCGGGAATGTGCCGGCCGGCGTTACGCCGCGACCGCGCGCGAATTCCTCGAACACGCCGGCCAGCACCGGCTCGATGGCATCGAACACATCGTCCTGGGTAACAAAGCTCATCTCGAAATCGAGCTGGTAAAACTCGCCCGGCGAGCGGTCGGCGCGGGCGTCCTCATCGCGGAAGCACGGGGCGATCTGGAAATAGCGGTCGAACCCGGCCACCATCAGCAGTTGCTTGAACATCTGCGGCGCCTGGGGGAGCGCATAGAATTTTCCCGGATGCACCCGGCTGGGGACCAGATAATCGCGCGCGCCTTCGGGCGAGGAAGCGGTGAGGATCGGGGTCTGGAACTCGGTGAAGCCCTGCCCGGTCATGCGATTGCGCAGGCTGGCGATTACCTGGCTGCGCAGCATCATGTTGGCGTGCACCTTATCTCGGCGCAGATCGAGGAAGCGGTATTTGAGGCGGATGTCCTCGGGGTACTCCTGCTCGCCGGCGACCGGCATCGGCAGCTCCTCGGCGCGCGATTGCACGGTGACGGCGCGGGCGTAGACCTCGATCTCGCCGGTCGCCAGATTCGGGTTGACCGTCCCGGCGGCCCGCGCCTTGACCTCGCCGTCGATGGTGACGACGCTTTCCACCCGGAGCGATTCCAGCACCGCCAGGGCTGGGCTATCGGCATCGGCGACGATCTGGGTCATGCCGTAATGGTCGCGCAAATCGACGAACAACACCCCGCCGTGGTCGCGCTTGCGGTGCACCCAGCCCGATAGCCGGACCGTCTGGCCAACCTGACCCGCGCCCAGCGCGCCGCAAGTGTGTGAGCGATAGGCGTGCATCGAAACTCTTTCCATTCGGACTGCAATCGGGCAGGGGGAAGCCTGCGGCTAACAGGCGATGGCCGTCATTTTGTCAAGCCGAGGGTCCGCACGGGCCCATTACAGAAATGAACCGATGAAGATACATCCTCTGATTACGACAAGCGGGCCGCTCGCGGAACTCTGCGCGCGGCTAGCTCAAGCGAACTTTATCACCGTCGATACCGAGTTCATGCGCGAGAACACGTTCTGGCCGGAACTTTGCCTGATCCAGATCGCCGATACCGAGGAAGCCGCGGCGATCGACCCGCTGGCGCCGGGCATCGACATGACCCCGTTGTACGACCTGCTCACGCAGAATGAGGACGTGCTCAAGGTGTTCCACGCCGGCGGCCAGGACGTCGAGATCATCTACAATTTCACCGGCCGCACCCCCCATC
The DNA here is from genome assembly GCA_043785715.1 of Novosphingobium sp. Taxonomy (GTDB): domain Bacteria; phylum Pseudomonadota; class Alphaproteobacteria; order Sphingomonadales; family Sphingomonadaceae; genus Novosphingobium. The sequence goes on from JAYVWX010000236.1 coordinate 7,431, forward strand.
CGATCTTCGATACCCAGATCGCGATGATGGCGGTCAGCCAATCCGAACAGATCGGCTATTCCAATCTGGTCGAATCGTGGCTCGGCATCGATGTCGACAAGGGCGCGCGGTTTACCGACTGGTCGCGCCGTCCGCTGACCGAACGGCAGATCGAATATGCCATCGGCGATGTTACCCACCTCTCCAAGATCTTCCCCAAGATCCTCGCCCGC
>JAYVWX010000237.1:0-2193 GCA_043785715.1 Novosphingobium sp.
ACAGGCTTTCCCAGTACCAGTAATTCCAGGTCTTGCGGTCGATATGCTTGCGGATCAGGTTTTCCTGCGCCTGATTCAGATAGCCATGGAACGCCGGAAGCTGGGTGTACTGGCCGAACGCGAGGTTCCACGACATCGTGCTGATCTGATAGCGCAGCGCCCCGTCCTGCCAGGTATCGTTCATGCCGAAACCCTTCCAGCTATCCACCGGCTGGAGCGCCAGATCGAGCATCCGGCGGTATTCGGCAATCTGCCCGTCGGGCATTTCGGGCGAGGCTTCGATCGGCCAGTCGCGCAGCACCGGCTCGGCCTTTTCAAGAATGCGGTTGAGCTGCGCCCCGCGCGCCTGCTGCTCGGTAAAGCGGGTGCGTCGTTTGACCGCCAGCCACAGAAACAGCGCGGCGACGCCGACCGGGACAGCATATGCCATCACCGCCACGCCCTGACGCCCTTCGATCCACGCGGCCGAGAGCAGCGCGGTGCCGATCAGCACGCCAGGCGGGCCGAGGATCACGCCGCGCGCCCACCAGATGAACATGATGACAGCAAAGGCGGCGACCGAGAGCACGGCGCCGATCACGCCGACAATGCCGCCCGCGTAAAGGAACCCGCCACCCGGGAACATGATGCCAAGGGCGAACGCCTGCCACTGCGCGCTCATCCCCAGCAGCACCGGCGCCAGCGCGGCAAGATAGATCAGCCCGAGCGCGCCGTAAAAACGCACGAGCCGGCGGCGGGTGAGCGGGCCATTGCGGCGGGTGCGGGCCGGAATCGGGGGAATGCGGTCAATCAGCCGCCGCGGAATGGAACTTCCGGCGTAACGGACCTCCGGGTTGCTCGCCTGCGTCGCCATCAGAGCCATTCCTTTCGCTGCGGCGGGGGCCGCACTACCGCTTTTTGCGGCCGTCAAGCCGATCGCGCCGATTGATCGTACTACAATTTCAACAAACGATCAAACGGCCAGCTTCGCTCGCGGGAAGCCGGCCGCCCTGGTCGTCCGGCTCGTTGTTCGGACAGTGACACCGAGTTGTGCCTGACGTTGAAAGTGTTGTTCGGCCTTCCGCTGCGGCAGGCAACCGCGCCGGCTGCCAGCGTGCTCAAGCTGGCGGGTCCGGATCGGCCGGTGGCGTCAGCAATCTTGACTGGCCCCATCGATTTATATATATCGCGGTCCGGTTGGAAAACCATGTGGATCGAGGGCAACAGCCAGATCCTTTTGGTACGGCCTTATAACCTATAAGTGGGGGAATTATAATGAGGAAATACAGTTATCTGCTTGCTTGCGCGTCCGGCATAGCGCTCGCGCTTCCGGCTGGTCCCGCATGGGCGCAATCTGCTGCTGCGACCGACGGGTATACCGCTGGCGACATCGTCGTCACTGCTAACAAGCGTGAGCAGTCGATCAACGACGTCGGACTGACGATCCAGGCTGCCGCGGCTGAAACGCTGGCGAATCGCGGCATCAGGGACGTGTCCGACCTGGGCAAGCTCGTCCCGGGCTTCATCGCCACCCAGTCATCCTTCGCGACGCCGATTTACACGCTGCGCGGCATCGGCCTGTACGATTCGACGATCGGCGCATCGCCGGCCGTGGCGATCTACACCGACGAAATCTCGCGCAACTATCCGATCATGTCTGACGCGCTGAGCCTCGATATCGAGCGGGTCGAAGTCCTGAAGGGCCCGCAAGGCACCCTGTTCGGCCAAAGCTCGACCGGCGGCGCGATCAACTACATCGTCGCCAAGCCGACCAATACGTTCAAGGCCGGCATGGACGTTTCGTATGAACGCTTCGGCAAGGCGTCTTTGTCTGGCTTTATCAGCGGCCCGCTCAGCGACACCCTGAAGTTCCGCCTTGCCGCAAAGGCTATCGAAGGCGGCACGTGGCAGTACAGCATCATCCGCACCGTCCCTTCGCAGTCGCCCGATACGCTGGGCGCCGAGCGCAAGCTCATGGCCCGCCTGTCGCTCGACTGGACCCCGTCCGACCGGGTGAACATCCAGGCGACCGTCACCGGGGCGCGTGACCGTTCGGACCCGCAGGCGCCGCATTACGATCGTTCCCCGTACAACGTTTACAGCGCCGCCTCGCTGGCAACGGCCAACGCCAGCCCATCAACCGCCAACCCGTTCGGCGTCGTGAATGACGAACTGTATGCCCAGTTCACCACCCCGGGCGGCCCCGGCTACAAC
>JAYVWX010000238.1:0-5582 GCA_043785715.1 Novosphingobium sp.
CGCGCAGGCGAACGCTTGCGACGAGGCCTTGCTGGAGCGGCTGTTCCCGCTTCTGGCAATGCTGTTCGGGGGATACGTTTCGGCGCGCGCTATTGCCGGCAGTCTGAGCGACGACGAACTCGCTGAGTTTTTTGCGTCCGACGAGCAAAGTCCATCCCCCGGTCCCGAGGCGGTCTGAGGCTTGACTACGATCCTGTCGCTCATCGTTCTCGCCATAATCGCGCTGCTGGCAGGGGCAATCGTGCTAATGCGCCGAGGCGGATCCCGTAATCAGGTCATGCTGATGCTGGTGTTGGCAGCGGTCATGGCCGTTAACGTGGCTATCTGGACCATTCCCGATGTGACAGGCCAGCCGCCGCTGGGGCGCGACCTGGACTGACGCCCAGTTGTCAACCAGCGCCTAACAAAATGGTCAGGCCGGGCGCGGTCCGCCGTGCGTGCGGCTCGGTTATTTGATAGGGCAGTCGGGCGACAGCCGCATATCGAGGTAATTATCGACGGCATGCATCATTTCCCCGAGTTCGCTCTCGAAGAAATGGTTGGCCCGGGGTATTTCATCATGGTGGATGGTGATGTGCTTCTGGGTGCGCAGCTTGTCGACCAGCCGCTGCACGGCATTGGGCGTCACCACCGTATCGCCCGCCCCCTGGACGATGATGCCGGATGCCGGGCAAGGCGCCAGAAAGCTGAAATCATACATGTTCGCTGGCGGCGAAACCGAGATGAAGCCCCGGATTTCCGGACGGCGCATCAGCAGCTGCATGCCGATCAGCGCGCCAAAGCTGTAGCCGGCGATCCAGGTGCTCGATGCCTCGGCATGAATTGACTGTACCCAGTCGAGCGCTGCGGCGGCGTCGGACAATTCGCCAATGCCGTTGTCAAAACTGCCCTGGCTGCGCCCGACACCGCGAAAATTGAACCGCAAAACCGCGAACCCGCGGCTGACAAAGGTCTTGTACATCGCCTGGGTGATGCGGTCGTTCATCGTGCCGCCAGCCTGCGGATGCGGATGAAGGATCATGGCCACCGGCGCGCGCGGGCGGGGGCCGGGCTGGAAACGGCCTTCGAGGCGGCCTTCGGGACCTGGAAAGATGACTGCGGGCATGAATTTGGCTACCTGGGCTGGAAATGCCCTTTGCGCGGCGCACCGAAATCGGGTCGCCGGACCGTTGGGGGCTGTGAATGGAAGCGCAGGGCTATATAGAAATCATCGCAGCGAAAGCAACTTTTCCCCGTCATGTCACTCGATCCGTTGAATCCTGACCCGCTTTACCTCGATCACGCCGCGACGACGCCGCTGCTGCCGGCAGCGCGCGAGGCGCTGGCGCACGGTTTCGCCATCTGGGCGAATCCCTCGAGCCCGCACCGTCGGGGCCGTGCGGCGCGGGCGGCGCTGGAAAATGCGCGGGCGCGGGTGAAGGCGGCGCTGGGCTGGGAGGGGGAGGTGATCTTCACCTCGGGCGCGAGCGAAGCGCTTGCCCTGACGCTCACGCATTGCCGCCTGCCGCTGGCGGCGGTGTCGGCGGTGGAGCATGAGGCGGTGCTGCGCCTCGCCGGGCACGCCGAGCGATTGGGCGTGGACCCTGACGGGCGGCTCGATCCCGCCAGCGCAGCATATGCCGGGCTGGTGGCGGTCCAGCACGCCAACAACGAAACCGGCGTGATCCAGCCGATCTCGCGGATTGCCGCGACAGTGCGCGGCGCGGGCGGCCTGCTGCTGAGCGATTGTGCCCAGACCGCAGGGAAAATCGCGCTGCCCGATGCCGATCTGATCGCGGTGTCCGCGCACAAGTTCGGCGGGCCGATCGGCATCGGCGCGCTGCTGCTGCGCGATTTCGCCATGCTCCGCCCCAGTGGCGGTCAGGAGCGCGGGTACCGTCCCGGCACCGAGAACATGCCCGGCGCGCTGGCGATGGCGGCAGCGCTTGAGGCAGGGGCAGTCTGGATGGACGAGGCGGTGCGGCTGAGGGGGGTGCTGGAAGCCGGTCTTGAGGCCCGTGGCGGCGAAGTGGTTGCGGCTGGAGCCGAGCGGATTGCCACCATCGGCGCGTACCGTATGCCCGGCGTATCGGCGGCCGCCCAGCTGATCCGGCTCGACGCGATGGGCATTGCCGTCTCGGCCGGCAGCGCCTGCTCCTCGGGTTCGCTGCGGACCAGTCATGTGCTGGCGGCGATGCGACTCAATGGTAAGGTGATGTCAGAGATAATTCGCGTAAGCATCGGCCGGGAAACGACGGAGGCGGATATCCGGCGTTTCCTTTCGGCCTGGTCCGAAATCGCCGGGGCAAGGCGCGCGGCATGATCTATCTCGACAACCAGGCGACGACGCCATTGGCGCCCGAAGCGCGCGAGGCAATGCTGCCGTGGCTTGCCGGGCCGGAAGCGACTGATGGTTTTGGAGGCTTCGCCAACCCGCATAGCCCGCACAAACCCGGCCGCGCTGCCGCCGCAATTGTCGAACTAGCGCGCGACCAGGTCGCGGCGCTGTTGCCTCCGGGCGGGCGGTTGATCTTCACCAGCGGCGCGACCGAGGCGATCAATCACGCGATCCTCGGCGTTCCGCGCGGCGGGATCGCGTTTTCGGCGATCGAACATGCGGCCGTGGTCAATGCCGCGCTGGCCAGCGGCGCGGCGTTGCAGGAGCTTGCCGTGGGCCCGGAAGGGCTGGTAGACGCAGAAGCCGAGTTCGCCGGCGGCATCGGCCTCGTCGTTGTGATGCAGGTCAACAACGAGATCGGCACGATCCAGCCGGTTGCGCGCCTGGCCGAGCTGGCGCATGCGGCCGGCGCTCTGTTCCTGTGCGACGCGGTGCAGGGGGCGGGCAAGATCGCCCCGCCGGAGGGCGCGGACCTCATCGCGATCAGCGCGCATAAGCTTTATGGTCCCAAGGGAATCGGGGCGCTGTGGATCCGCGATGGTGTCGAGATCGCGCCGCTGATCCATGGCGGCGGGCAGGAAGGCGGACTGCGCTCCGGCACGCTCAGCCCGGCGCTGTGTGCCGGTTTTGGCGCGGCGGCGGCGCTGGCGGCGGCGCGGATGGACCTGGATTTCCAGCATCTGACCGGTCTCGCCGCGCTGGCGCGCTCGATCCTGCCGGACTGGGCGGTGAACGGCAGCGAGACATCGCGCTGGCCGGGTAACCTCAATCTTCGGCTAGATGGCCTCGACGTCCCCCGCCTGATGAGCGAACTGCGCCACATCGCCTTCTCCGCTGGCTCCGCCTGCGGTAGTGGCACAGGCAAGCCTAGCCGCGTATTGAGCGCCATCGGCCTCGATGCCCGCAAAGCGAAGAGTTCGATCCGCTTGGGTTTTGGCCGCTATACGACTAGGGACGAGGTCGAACAGGCTTGCCGCGCCATCGCAGCGGGTGCGGCGGCGCAAGGAGTGGCGCAAGGAGGGTAGCTATGGTCAAGGTCCGGTTCTTTACCCCCGATGGCGCCCGCGTCGAGGCCGAGGCGGACGAGGGCGAGCGCCTGCTGGCGGTCGCCCAGGCCAAAGGCATGCCGCTTGAGGGCACCTGCGAGGGCCAGATGGCCTGCTCGACCTGCCACGTCATCGTCAGCGCCGAATGGTTCGCCAGGCTGGACGCCGCGTCATCCGACGAGGAAGACATGCTCGACCTTGCCGCCGGCGTCACCCGCACCAGCCGCCTGTCGTGCCAGATTGTCCTCGGCGCCGTGCTGGACGGGATTGAAGTGACGATTCCGGGCGAAAGCCGCGATATGCAGCGGCGGTAACGTGCTCGCCCTATCGAGGAGGAATAGCCTGCGTAAAACTCCGCTTCCCCTAGTGGAACCCCTCACCTCCCATTGCTAGGGCGAGCCGGCCATGGTGACTGCGACTACCGACCCCGATCCCTTCGACGCGATTGTCGATGCGCCGTTCGATGCCGCGCTTTCGGAACGCTATCTGGTCTACGCGCTATCGACGATTACCGCCCGCTCGCTGCCCGATCTGCGCGACGGGTTGAAGCCGGTCCACCGCCGCTTACTGTGGGCGATGCGGCAATTGAAGCTCGATCCGGGGAGCGCCTACAAAAAATCCGCCCGAGTGGTCGGCGATGTTATCGGCAAGTACCATCCGCACGGCGATCAGTCGGTCTATGACGCCATGGTCCGCCTCGCGCAGGATTTCGCGCTGCGCTATCCGCTAGTCGAGGGGCAGGGCAATTTCGGCAATATCGACGGTGATAACGCCGCCGCCTACCGCTACACCGAAGCCCGGCTGACCCGCACGGCGATCCGGCTGATGGCTGGGCTGGACGAGGGCACCGTCACCTTCCACCCGACCTATAATGGCGAAGACGAAGAGCCGGAAATCTTCCCCGGCATATTCCCCAATCTGCTGGCCAATGGCGCGATGGGCATTGCCGTCGGCATGGCGACCTCAATCCCGAGCCACAATGTCGCTGAGGTGATCGACGCGACGTTGCTGCTGATCGACAACCCCCATGCCGAACATGCCCAGCTGATGGAGGTGTTCCACGGGCCGGACTTGGCGACCGGCGGGATTATCGTCGATAGCCCGGCACTTATCTCGTCCACTTATGAAAGCGGGCGAGGGTCTTTCCGGGTGCGCGCGCGGTTTCATGCGCCCGAAGCCGGCAACGCCGAAGACGCCGATGCTGGGATCGAACGGCTGGGCAATGGCATGTGGCAGCTAGTTGTCACCGAGATCCCCTATATGGTGCAGAAGGGCAAGCTGATCGAGCAGATCGCCAGCCTGATAGCCGACAAGAAGCTGCCGATTCTCGAGGACATTCGCGACGAATCGGATGCGAAAATCCGTCTCGTGCTGGTGCCTAGGAACCGCAACGTCGATCCCGAACTGCTGAAGGAATCGCTTTACCGCCTCAGCGACCTGGAGACCCGCTTCGGGCTCAACCTCAACGTTCTCGATGCCAATCGCACGCCGGGGGTGCTGGGGCTGAAGCTGCTGCTCCAGGAATGGATCCTCAGCCAGGTCGATATCCTGCTGCGCCGCTCACAACACCGGCTCGACAAGATCGCCGCGCGGCTGGAGCTGGTCGGCGGCTATATCATCGCCTACCTCAACCTCGACCGGATCATCGAGATCATTCGCGGCGAGGATGAGCCAAAGCCGGTGATGATGGCCGAGTTCGCCCTGACCGACCGCCAGGCCGAGGCGATCCTCAACATGCGGCTGCGCAGCTTGCGCAAGCTCGAGGAGCTGGAGTTGCGGCAGGAGCGCGAGGATTTGCTCGCCGAGCAGGAGGAACTGCACAAGCTGCTCGACAGTCCGGCCCGGCAGAGGACACGATTGAAGCGCGATTTGAACAACTTGCGCAAGGACTATGCCGAGGATACCGAACTCGGTCGGCGGCGCACCACCATCGCCGAAGCCGCGCCGATGCGCGAATTCAGCATGGACGCGATGATCGAGAAGGAGCCGGTCACCGTGATCCTCTCCGCTCGCGGTTGGATCAAGGGCGCGCGCGGGCATCTGCCGCTCGGTCAGAATGACAAGGGGGGCGATTTCAAATTCAAGGACGGCGACGGCCCGGCTTTCGCCTTTCACGCGCAGACCACCGACAAGCTGCTGATCGCCTGCGACAATGGCCG
>JAYVWX010000239.1:0-10446 GCA_043785715.1 Novosphingobium sp.
ACCCCCTCGCGCGCCTTGAGCCAGCCGACCACCGCATAGGTGACCGGCGTCAGCAGGGCTTCCCACACCACCTTGAGAAACCAGTTGGTGACCATCACCGTGACGACCGTGGCGCTATCCCAAACGCCGAGGAAAGCGACCGGATAGAAAATCGCGCTGTCCACTGCCTGGCCGACCACCGTCGAGCCAATGGTGCGGGTCCACAGACGCTTGCCTTCGGTCCAGACCTTCATCTTGGCCAGCACGAAGCTGTTGACGAACTCGCCTGCCCAAAACGCGATTATCGAGGCGAGCACGATCCGCCAGGTGCTGCCGAACACGCTCTCGTAAGCCGCCTGGCCCTGCCATACCGCGGCCGGGGGCATCGCCACGACGACCCAGCTCATGAAGGCCATGAAGATCAGCGCGGCGAAGCCCATCCACACGCAGCGCCGGGCGTTGGCATAGCCATAGACCTCGGTCAGCACATCGCCGATGACATAGGAGACCGGGAAGAACAGGATGCCTGCGCCAAAGGTGAAGCCCTCAATTGTGGAGAGTTTCGCCGCGCCGATCAGGTTCGACAGCAGCAGGATCGCGATGAACGCCGCCATCACATAGTCGAAGTAGCGAAAATGCCGGCGCGCGCCGGTGCTGCCGTCGATGCGGGAAAGGGGATTATCCATGGGGCTGCCATGCGTAACGCGGTTTGCGCCGCTGGCAAGTCGCGCCTATGGCAGGCCCACAACGCGCCCGTAGCTCAGCCGGATAGAGCACGAGCCTTCTAAGCTTGGGGCCGCAGGTTCGAGTCCTGCCGGGCGCGCCAGATTTTCATCGGCAAGTGCCAGACAGACACGGAAAAGCCGGCCCCGTTTCCAGGACCGGCTTTCCGCTGTTCACCTGGTGAACTGAATTATTCGGGTGCCTTGTCCATCTTGTCGGCTTTGTCTTCCATCGCGTCGGCTTTAGTGTCACCGGATTCGCGAATTTTATCCGCTTTGTGCTCCAGTGCTTCTTCAGAAGCCCCACCCACCGCATCGGCCTTGGAGTCGATTGCGTCGGCGGTGGCATCGGCCGAGTCGCGAACCGCAGCAGCCTGATCTTCGGCCGCATTTTCCTTCTTGCTGTCGCAGGCCGCGAGCCCCAGGCCGGCTGTCGCCAGAGTCGCAATCATGATGCCCTTGATAATCGTTTTCATGCGGTTACCTTTCGTAAATCGAGATAGAGCACCTGCTCTCCCCCCTTGCCATTAATGCACGCTTGCCAGCGCCGGTCGGCGTGGCGATTTGTGAAGAACGCGCTCGGCTTGGTCTTGTTCCCCAAATTTCTTTGCTTGCCGCGCCACAACTGTAGATCGCTGAAAACATAAGACAGTTTTCCAATTGGCGGTGCCGGGTGCAGGTGTCGCCTGTCAGAAAATTCCGGATTCACCATTTCGCCCTTTGCTGGAAATGGCCGCAACGTCCGCCAGCTGTTGAAAGTGTTGCGATCTGCCAGCGCGGTTCATTCCGCTGGCGTTAGGCAGCCACGCGGCGTGTCATCCTCGTCTGACCTGCTCCAGCGGCTGTCCCGTCACCGGATAGCCATGGTCGTCCGGAAATCTGAGCCATTCTACACCATCGACCAGTTCGATATGGGGGGAAATTAGCCGGACGGGGAATTCCCGGGCATGAGCGCAGGCCTCTTCGAACGTGGCATAGAGCGCCAGCCGCTCGAGGTTGCGGCGGGTGGGGTAAATAATCTGCGCCTCGCCAGCCTCGGCCATGGCCAGCACCCCGGCGGCGCTGGCCCAGAACAGGTGGGTGTTCTCGGTCGCATCGACCGCAATATCGACCGCGCCCGTGCTGAGGTTGGCAAGGAAAAAACGGGTGTCGAACGAGCCGTCCTGCTGCGGCGACCAGCGGGCGAACGGCACCAGACTTTCAAGATCCAGCGACCAGCCGAACCGTTCGAGCAGCGGCGCCAGCGCGCCTTGTTCAAGCAGCAGCGCCCGCGCTTCGGCGGCTTGTCCGGCGCTTACCGGACCCCGCAGCGCGATGACAAGCCCGGTCTCCTCAAGCGTTTCGCGAACGCCCGCGATCTTCGCGGCGGCAAGGTCCGGATCGGCGCCGGGCAACAGCCGCGCAGCCAGTGTGTAGTCGTCAGGATCGACCCGGCCGCCGGGGAAGACCGCCGCGCCGCCGGCGAAGCGCATTTTTTTGGCGCGCTGAACCATCAGGAGTTCGGGCGGCCCACCGGCCCTGCAGTTGCGAAAGATCACCACAGTGGCGGCGGGTATGGTTTTGGGCTGATCGGCTTGGGTCATGCGCGTCCCTGGATGGCTGGCACGTAAATATGTTCGGACGGTTATGGAACGGGGGCGTGTCGGATTTCCTTACACCAGCGATCCTTGAGTTTCCCGTGGACGAAACAAAACTGTCAGAATTCAACCATTTTCATGATTTGGCATGCTCCGTGCATTGTTGACTGCACCCCATATAAGCAGTCTCGATTAGAGGCGGGGCCGCATCAGTCTCCCGCGGCCCCGCCTCCCCGAGACCCTTGGCGGGAACAGCCGAAATTCATGCAGTGGTGGTTCAGGAAGCAGCCTGCACCTTGGCTTCGCTCATAAGCTGGTTCAGCTCGCCCGCCTCGTACATTTCCATCATGATGTCGCTGCCGCCAACGAATTCGCCCTTCACATAGAGCTGGGGAATGGTCGGCCACTCCGAAAAGCCCTTGATCCCCTGGCGGATGTCCATGTCCTGCAGCACATCGACGCTTTGGTAGGCGACGCCGAGGTGATCGAGGATCGCCACCGCCTTGCTGGAGAAGCCGCATTGCGGAAACAGCGGCGTGCCTTTCATGAACAGGACGACGTCGTTGGCTTTGACGATCTCGGCGATGCGGCTGTGTGCGTCTGACATTTCCATCGAATTCCTTGCTCTGGTCCCGTTCAATTGGGGACAGCGGTAGTCAGTTGCAAGGCGTGGAGCTCCCCGCCCATGCGCCCGCCCAGTGCCGCGAAGACCAGTTTGTGCTGGGCAATGCGCGGTTTGCCGCGAAACGCCTCGGACACCACGCGCGCGGCATAGTGGTCGCCGTCGCCCGCAAGATCGGTGATCGTGACGTCGGCGCCGGGCAAGGCGGCAAGGATCAGTTCCTCGATCTCGCGCGCGGGCATCGGCATGTCAGGATTCGCCCATCAGCATGCGGCGCGCCTCGATCATCTTGGCTTCAAGCACGGCGCGAATTTCGCTGTCGTTGGTGTCAATGCCGGCGGAGGTCAGGTCGCCGATCAGCTTGCGGATCACGTCCTCGTCGCCCGCTTCCTCGAAATCGGCCTGGATCACGCTTTTGGCATAAGCCTCGGTCTCGGCGGGTGAGAGCTTCATCCGCTCGGCAGCCCAATGTCCGACCAGCTTGTTGCGCCGCGCGGTAACGCGGAACAACATGTCCTGGTCCATCGCGTGCTTGGCTTCTTCGCCGCGCCCGCGGTCTTTGAAATCGGTCATGTCTTGAACCTCGTTATGCTTGCCAATGCGATAGAGCCTGGCCCGGCTGCATTCAATCCCCGTCCCCCTGGCTAAATCCGCACCACCACCTTGCCCAGCGCCTTGCCTTCGGACAGCAGCGCAATCGCCTCGCCGCCGCGGTCGAGCGGGAAGGTTGCGGAGATATGCGGCTTGATCCGCCCCGCCTGCGCCATCGCGAACAGTTCGCCGACGAGTTCGCGGTTGCGCGCCGGCTGGCGCATCATTAATTCACCGTAGAACACGCCGCGAATATCGGCCGATTTGATCAGCGCGAGATTGAGCGGCAGGCTGGGGATGCCGGCGGTGAAGCCGATTACCAGATAGCGCCCCTCCCACCCGATCGCACGCATTGCCGTCTCGGCATAGCCGCCGCCGACGGGATCGTAGATCACCTGGGCGCCGCCCGGCCCGCAGGCGGCCTTGAACTCGCCCAGCAGCGCCCGAGCCTGATCGCGGTCGAAGGGCGGTCGGCCGTAGATTACCGTCTCATCCGCACCCGCCGCACGGGCAAGGGCCGCCTTCTCTTCGCTGGAAACCGCTGCGACCACCCGCGCACCCATCGCCTTGCCGAGTTGAACGGCGGAAAGCCCGGTGCCCCCCGCCGCGCCCAGCACCAGCAGCGTTTCGCCGGCTTGCAAAGCGGCGCGGTTCCTTAGCGCATAGATCGAGGTGCCGTAGGTGAGCAGCATCGCGGCGCCGGTTTCGAAGGTAAGGTCGTCCGGCAGGGCGAACACCCGATCGGCGGGAACGGCAACCTTCTCGCAAAGCCCGCCACTGATCAGGATCGCCGCCACGCGGTCGCCAATTTGCCACCCGGTAACGCCCTCGCCGACAGCCTCGACCAACCCGGCTACCTCACCGCCCGGAGAAAACGGGCGCGGGGGTTTGAACTGGTAGAGGTCCTCGATAATCAGCGTGTCGGGAAAATTGATGCCGCATGCCTTGATCGCGATCAGCACTTCACCGGGGCCAGGGGAGGGCGCTTCCACCTCGTCGAGGCTCAGCGTTGCCGGGCCGCCGGGCTGGTGCGAACGCAGGGCTTTCATGCCGGCTGCCGCTCGGCGTGGGAAAGAAACGGCAAGTCGGCGCGCGCCTGCGCTTCATGGGACGAGATCTCGGCATCCTGCGCCATGGTCAGCCCAACTTCGTCGAGCCCGTTCAGCAGACAATGCTTGCGGAATGGATCGATCTCGAAACTGAAGCGATCCTGGAACGGCGTCGTGACGGTCTGTGTTTCAAGATCGACGGCAACCGGATCGGTCTTCGCCACTTCGAGCAGCCGGTCCACCGCCTCTTGCGGCAGCACCACGCCAAGGATGCCGTTCTTGAAAGCGTTGCTGGAAAAAATGTCGGAAAAGCTTGGCGCGATGACGCAGGTGATGCCCATGTCGAGCAGCGCCCAGGCGGCGTGTTCGCGGCTCGAGCCGCAGCCGAAATTGTCCCCGGCGATGAGGATCGGCGCCCGCGCGTATTGCGGATCGCAGAACACATTGCCCGGCTCCCGCTTCACCGCCTCGAACGCGCCCTTGCCGAGGCCTTCGCGGCTGATCGTCTTGAGCCAATGCGCCGGGATGACGACGTCGGTATCGACATTTTTGCGGCCGAACGGGATCGCCCGGCCCGAAACGGTGTGCAGCGCCTCCATCAATCGGTCTCCGGCGCGTCCGCTGGCCGGCGCGGCTTGTCGCCGCCGGTTTTGCGGCGGCTGGCATAAAGCAGGGCAGCGGCGATCGCGGCCGAGCCGATAGCGGCTCCGGCGATCGCAGCTTTCCCCGCCCAGCCACTGGTGTCGGACTTTTTGGTCATGCTTCTCCTATGTCCGCGCCGGGCCCGTGTTTCAAGGGCGGAACGCGCAATTTCAAGCCGGGCCTGGTCAGGCCGGGGCGGGGGCTGCCTCCGCGGCGGGCGTGCCGCAAGCCATGCAATAGCGAAAGAACGCCATCTTGCGCTTGTCGCAACTGCCGCAATGGTCGAACAGGGTCATGCCGCAATGAACGCAGAAATTGGTCTCGCTGCCTTCCATCGCGGCAATCGGCCGGTCGCAGCCGGGGCAGACCTTGGCGGTCATTTTCTTGAATGCCTCGTCATGGCTGACCAGCTTGCGCCGTTCCTGCTCGGCCTGCTGTTCGGCCGCCTGCCGGCGGGCGAGGTAGACGCGCATGTTCTTGATCAAATAATGGCCGGCGATGAAGGTCAGCACTATGCCGACGCCGTAGCGGATATAGCCGCCGTAGCTGGGCAGATAGGGCACCAGCTCGACAAAGAAGACGAACACCGCCGCCAGCACGAAGCCGCGCATCAGCGGCCAGTGATCGCTCTTGCGCTTCTTCACCACCAGCCAGCCGGCTATCAGCAGCATCGGCAGGGTAATCGCCAGACGTAGCAGGAAGATTCGCAAATCCTGCCAGAACATCGCCTTTTCATAGGCGGGATAAGCTTCGCTCTGCAGCCGCGATTGCTGCTGCATCAGCGAGGATTCGCGCTGGCTCAACGGCACCCGCTCGTTCTCCAGGACATCGATCGCCGACTGCAAAATGCGCTCGTTGCCCTTGAGCTGTTCGAGCGTACGGGTGCGGGCGATGACTTCGGGATCCTGCTGCGGGTTGGTCGTGGCGGTGCGCGTCTGGATCCAGGCCTGGAAGGTCTCGGATCCGGTTTGCGAGGCTTTCTGCGCCTGATTGAGCTGGAGCCGGGCAATTTCGAGCCGGTCGTCGATCGCCCCGCGCCGCGACTGGATCGTCCTCAGCTCATCGCGAATGGTCCGCATTGCCGCGGATTCGACGAACTGCTCCTGCGTAACCTGCTGCTCGACCTGCGGCAGGTCGCCGATCACCAGATTGCCGAGGCCGATGATAAACGCGGCGAGAACCACCGAGACCACCCACATGGCGATCTGAAACGCCCGCTCCGGCACCCGCACACCCCTGGCCATGACTTATCTTCCCCTTTGCTCCAGGAGACGGGCTAGGGGGTGGGCAGGCTGGTGTAAAGGTGCGCGCTGGGCCTTGTTCAAAGCCAGTCTTCGCAGCGCAGGCCATCGACCCGGGAGAATTCCTTGAGGTTGCCGGTGATGAGCTTGAGGCCGAGGCTTCTTGCGTGGCCGGCAATGAGCAGGTCGTTCGGACCGATGATCTGTCCCTTTGCGGTGAGATCAGCCTTTATATCGGCCGCATGGCTGCTTGCGGCCCAATCGAAATCGCAAACCGTCAGTTGCGAAACAAACTCCTCGACCAGCCTGCGCTGATCATGCGGACGTTGCGCCCGCGCGGCGCCGAAGAGGAGTTCGTAGAGCACCACTGTTGAAATTGCGAAGGTATCGGCTTCGGCCTTGAAGCGCTCACGTGCTTCGGCGGGTCGGTTCCGCAAAACGCGAATGCACAGGTTCGCGTCGAGCATCGCTTGCAGTGTCAAAATTTCTCCCGTTCCTCGTAGTCGCCTTGCGGAAAGCGCTGAGGAAAGTCGAGGTTGGGACCACGATCGAAGAATTCGTCCCAGAACGCATCTTTCGGGGTGATGATGATCTGCTGGCCGACTTTGCGGATGACCACCTGCTTCACGCCTTCGGGAAACTCCATATCCCTGGGAATCCGCACCGCCTGATTGCGGTTGGACTTGAAGATAGCGGCGGTGCGTGGAATTTTGGTATGCGCGTTCATCCACGAATTATGATTGTCAAGGTAGGATATGTCAATGGGATATGCCTCACCCCATCAACTCCCGCACATCGGTCAGCCGCCCGGTCACCGCCGCCGCCGCCGCCATTGCCGGTGACATCAGGTGCGTCCGTGCGCCTGGTCCCTGCCGGCCGGTAAAATTGCGATTGCTGGTCGAGGCGCAGCGTTCGCCGGGGGGAACCTTGTCGGGGTTCATGCCGAGGCAGGCGGAGCAGCCCGGCTCGCGCCATTCAAGGCCCGCCGCGACAAACACCTTGTCCAGCCCCTCGGCCTCGGCCTGCGCCTTGACCAGGCCCGAGCCCGGCACCACGATCGCCCACTTCACATTCGCCGCCTTGGTCCGGCCCTTGAGCACTGCCGCGGCGGCGCGCAGATCTTCGATGCGGCTGTTGGTGCAGCTGCCGATGAAGATGTTCTGCACCTCGATGTCCGCCATTCGCGTGCCAGGGGTTAGACCCATGTATTCAAGGCTGACGCGGGCGGCTTCCTGCTTGGAAGGATCGGCGAAGCTTTCCGGTGCGGGCACCGCGCCGCCGATCGGCACCGTGTCTTCCGGGCTGGTGCCCCAGGTGACCGTCGGCTCGATGTCAGCCGCCTGGATGACCACGCTCTTGTCGAAAGGCGCGCCGGGATCGGTGGCGAGGCTGCGCCACCAGGCCACGGCCTTGTCCCACTCCGCACCGTTGGGCGCGTAGGGACGGCCTTTGAGATAGGCGAATGTCGTTTCGTCGGGCGCGATCAGGCCGGCGCGCGCGCCGCCCTCGATCGCCATGTTGCAGACGGTCAGCCGGCCCTCGATGCTCATCGTCTCGAACACCGGCCCGCGAAACTCGATGACATGGCCGGTGCCGCCCGCCGTGCCGATCACGCCGATGATGTGGAGGACCAGATCCTTCGGCGTGATGCCGGGGCCAAGCTCGCCGTCCACCCGCACTTCCATGGTCTTCGACTGCTTCAGCAGCAGCGTCTGCGTCGCCAGCACATGCTCGACTTCGCTGGTGCCGATGCCAAAGGCCAGCGCCCCGAGGCCGCCGTGGCAGGAGGTATGACTGTCGCCGCAGACGATCGTCGCGCCCGGCAGCGAAAAGCCCTGTTCGGGGCCGACGACGTGGACAATGCCCTGCTCGGCATCGCTATCGCCGATGTAGCGGATGCCGAATTCGGGCGCATTGCGTTCCAGCGCCGCAAGCTGCTTTGCGCTTTCGGCATCGGCGATGGCTATGCGCTCGCCGCCCGCCTCGCGCCTTGCGGTGGTGGGGAGATTATGGTCGGGCACCGCCAGTGTCAGGTCCGGCCGGCGCACCTTGCGGCCCGCCACCCGCAGCGCCTCAAAGGCCTGCGGGCTGGTCACCTCATGGACCAGGTGCCGGTCGATGTAGATTAGGCTGGTGCCGTCGTCGCGGTGATCGACGACATGGGCGTCCCAGATTTTCTCGTAAAGTGTGCGTGGTTTGCTGGCCATGGTGACCGGATGAATTAACCTGCAGCGCGGGATTTGCAAGCGGCTGGCAGGATTTGACGGCATTACTGCCCGGTGAGCCGCGCCGCCGTCGCCCGGATCAATGCGATCATATTGGGGACGCCCTGCGTGCGGTTGGATGAAAGTTGCCGCTTCAGTTCGAACGGTTCGAGCAACGCGGCGATATCGGTCGCGGCGACCTCGTCCGCCGGCTTGTCCTGAACCGCCGCAATCACCAGCGCGACGATACCCTTGGTAATCGCGGCGTTGCTATCGGCAAGGAAATGAAGCTGGCCGGCCTCGGCTTGCGTAGGATAGACCCAGACGCTGGCGGAACAGCCGCGCACCAGCGTGGCGTCGGTCTTGAGCGCTGCGGGCATCGGATCGAGTTCGCGCCCGAGATCGATCAGCAAGCGATAGCGCTCGTCGGCGTCGAGGAACTCGTACTCCTCGCAAATATCGTCAAGGCTCCGCATGGCGCGCATTTAGGGCAAGCGGGGGGCCGTGCAAGACCCTTGCGTTTTAATCGGCATGCGTCTATCTGGGCGCCAATCCCGACATTGTCAGCAACGTCCGGGCCGGCTCCGCAAAGAGCCGGCGCGAAACGCCGTTGCCGCGATGGTGCGGGCAACGGAGCAAGCATGGCGGATATCGCGCGCATTACCGAAATCGTCGAGCCGGAGGCACGGGCCCTCGGCTTCGATCTCGTGCGCGTGAAAATCTTCGGCAAAAGCGAGGCCGGTGACGGCGAGGAGCGCGCGCTGCAGATCATGGCCGAGCGGCCCGAGACCGGCCAGCTGGTGATCGACGATTGCGCCGCGCTGTCGCGCCGCATCTCCGACCGGATCGACGAGCTGGAAATGGCGGGCGAGGATCCGATGCCCGGCGCTTACCGGCTCGAAGTAAGCTCGCCGGGGATTGACCGGCCGCTTACCCGCGCCAAAGACTTCGCCAACTGGGCCGGGCATGAAGCACGTGTGACACTGCTCGTGCCGGTGGACGGTAACCGCAAGACCGTGCAGGGCGACATCATCGGCATCGAAGCCGGGGCGGGGAACGAGGGCGGCACGGTTTCGCTGGATGACAAGAAGTCCGGCCGGGTGCAATT
Source organism: Novosphingobium sp. (assembly GCA_043785715.1). GTDB lineage: Bacteria > Pseudomonadota > Alphaproteobacteria > Sphingomonadales > Sphingomonadaceae > Novosphingobium. The sequence continues at coordinate 9,736 of JAYVWX010000239.1, forward strand.
CGCCTATTCCGACATCCAATCCGCCAAGCTGGTCTTGACCGACCGGCTGATTGCCGCCACCCGCCCGCTCGACATGTCGGGCAGCGAAGAAGAGGTGCTTGGCGGCGCTGATGATATGCTTGGCTCGGATGACGAGCCGGGCGACATACTCGAAGAACAGGAAGACTGAAACATGGCCAGTCCGATTTCCGCCAACCGGGCCGAACTGCTCGCGATCGCCACTTCGGTTGCGACCGAGAAGATGATCGACCGATCCATCGTCATCGAGGCGATGGAAGAAGCGATCCAGAAGAGTGCGCGCAATCGCTATGGGGCGGAGAACGACATCCGCGCCAAGCTTGATCCGCGTACTGGCGACTTGCGGCTGTGGCGGGTCGTCGAAGTGGTCGAAGAGGTTGAGGATTACTTCAAGCAGGTCGACATCAAGGCTGCCGAAAAGCTTCAGGCTGGAGCGCAGCTTGGCGATTTCATCGTCGACCCGCTGCCCGCCGTCGATCTTGGGCGGATCGATGCGCAGTCGGCCAAGCAGGTCATCTTCCAGAAGGTCCGCGATGCCGAGCGCGAGCGCCAGTTCGAGGAATTCAAGGACCGCGCCGGCGAGATCATCACCGGGGTGATCAAATCGGTCGAATTCGGCCATGTCATCGTCAACCTTGGCCGCGCCGAGGGCGTCATCCGCCGCGATCAGCAGATCCCGCGCGAGGCGGCCCG
>JAYVWX010000240.1:0-5802 GCA_043785715.1 Novosphingobium sp.
TGCAGCTCAAGGTGTTCGGCATCGGCGACCGTGAAGATCTCCAGCAGCCGCACAGGGTCCTGCTCGAACCAGTCGGGTGACGGTATGCCCACCCGCCCGCCAAAGATGCGGTAGCCCTTGACCATTCGCTCGCGGCTGCGCAATCCGGCGAACAGCCTGCGGCGCTGCTTCTTGGCGAATTGCTCGTCGAGCTGGGCGAGGAACACGCCGGTGAGCGAGCCGACGACTTTCGCCTGAAGGAAGAAATACTGCATGAAGCGTTCGACCCCGCGCTTGCCCGGCCGGTCGCTGTACTTCATCCGCGCCGCCACTTCGCGCTGAACGTCGAAGGTCAGCCGGTCCTCGGCGCGCCGGGTGAGCGTGTGGAGGTGGCAGCGCACCGCCCAGAAGAAGTTCTCGGCCTTGCGGAAGGCGCGGTATTCGGCCGGGGTGAGCAGGCCGACAGTGACCAACTCGCTGGCATCGCGCACCTTATGGATATATTTGCCGATCCAGTAGAGCGCGTGCAGGTCGCGCAGGCAGCCTTTGCCTTCCTTGACATTGGGTTCGACCAGATAGCGGCTGTCGCCCAGCCGCTTGTGCCGGTCGTTGCGCTCGGCCAGCTTTTCGGCGATATATTGCCGCTCGGTGCCTTTGACGACCTCGGCCCAGAACCGCCGCTGCGCCTCGTCGTAAAGCGGCTGGTCGCCCCAGACATAGCGGCCTTCGAGCAGCGCGGTGCGGATCGTGAGGTCGCTTTTGCCCATCCGCACCATGTCGTCGAGAGTGCGGCTGGAATGGCCGACCTTGAGCGCGAGGTCCCACAGGAAATAGAGCATCGCCTCGATCACCTGCTCGCACCACGCCGTCTGCTTGATCGGGGTGAGGAAAGCGACATCGACATCCGAATGCGGGGCCATCTCGCCGCGCCCATAGCCGCCAACCGCCATGATCGTCAGCCGCTCGCCCGAGGAGCGGTTGCTGGCGCGGTAGATGTCGCCGATGACATGGTCGTGAATTATGCGGATCAGCTGGTCGACGAGGAACGACTGCGCCTCGGCGCAGTCATGTCCCGCGGTTGGTTTGTCGGTGAGGCGGCGGGCGATCTCGGCGCGGCCGCCGGCCAGCGCCTGGCGCAGCAGTTCGACGACGCGCGGCCGGGCCGCGGGTCCGCCGTCCTCGCCAACCGCAGCGGCAATGGCCTCGCCCAGCGCGCGGCGGTCGATGATGGCGCGTTGGTTGGGGATGCGGCTGATGGTCATGTTTCATCTTTAGCGTTACTCCCGCCCGCGGCATAGCGGCCTTTCGCGACTCCGGCTTTCCCCGGCTATCGGGCTCGCAAGCCAACAAGCCGGATGACACCGCCTGCCCCGCTGTGCCAGAAGGCGCCGCATCGCTGCCGATCCAACCGGGCGGCTTATCAGGGGTTACCAAAACGTGCTTTCAATCCTGGCCGTTGCCGAGCCGATCTATTGGGTCGATCTAGGGCTCACCCGCGGTATCGATCTCGGGTTTTTCATGCTGCGCTGGTACTCCCTCGCCTATCTCGCCGGGATCGTCCTGGCCTATTGGCACATGCTCCGGATGATCAAGACACCGGGCGCGCCGCTGGCCCAGCGGCATTGCGACGATCTGTTTTTCTACTGCACTCTCGGCGTCATCCTTGGCGGGCGGCTGGGCTACGCGACGTTCTACGCGCCCGAACTGTGGCTGCAGCCGCTCGAACTGCTCAAGCTGTGGAACGGCGGCATGAGCTTCCACGGCGGCCTCGCCGGCACGGTGCTGGCCATCGCCTTTGTGTCATGGCGCGGCGGGCTGTCGTTCCTGCGGGTGAGCGATTACCTGGCCGTCAGCGTGCCCTTCGGCATGCTGTTCGGCCGCCTCGCCAATTTCGTCAACGGCGAGCTGTGGGGCCGGGTCGCGGGCGAGGGCGTCGCCTGGGCGATGGTGTTCCCCGATGCCGGCCCGCTGCCGCGCCATCCGAGCCAGCTTTATGAGGCGGTGCTGGAAGGCGCGGTGCTGGCCGTCGTCATGCTGCTGCTGTTCTGGAAGACCCACGCCCGCTACCGTCCCGGCCTGCTGGTCGGCACCTTTGCGACGGGCATCGGCCTGGCGCGGTTCATCGTCGAGTTCTTCCGCGAGCCCGATAGCCAGCTGGCCGAATTTGCCGAGCGCACCGGGCTTTCCATGGGACAATGGCTGACGCTGCCGCTGATCGCGGTCGGCCTGTTCTTTGTTATCCGGGCGTTTGTCCGCCGACCGCTGGGCAGCACGGCGGCGCCCGCGCCGGCATGAGCGCGCCGCCGGCTCGGCCTGCGGAGCCGCTGGCGGACATCTTCGCGCGGCTGATCGCCAGGACCGGGCCAATCAGCCTGATGCACTACATGGGCGAAGCCAACGCGCGCTATTACGCCTCGCGCGATCCGCTGGGCGCGGGCGGCGATTTCATTACCGCGCCGGAAATCAGCCAGATGTTTGGCGAGCTGATCGGCCTGTGGCTGGCCGACATCTGGACCCGCGCAGGTCGACCGGGGCCGGTCCATTACGTCGAGCTTGGCCCCGGCCGCGGCACGCTGGCGCGCGATGCACTATCAGCGGCGGCGCGCTACGGGCTGACGCCGGACGTGCATCTGGTCGAAAGCTCAAGCACGCTACGAGCGGTGCAGCAGGCGGCGCTGCCACAGGCGAAGTGGCACCACGATCTGGGCAGCGTGCCGCTGGATGGTCCGGTGCTGATCGTCGCCAACGAGTTTTTCGATGCCCTGCCGGTCCGTCAGCTGGTGAAAACCGAGGATGGCTGGCGCGAACGCATGGTCGGTATCGAGCAGGGGCGTCTGCTGCCCGTCGCCGGCAGCCTGCCGATGGACGCTGCCGTGCCAGAGGCGCGTCGGCAGGCGCCCGCAGGAACAATTATCGAAACCGGCCCCGGCGCCGCTGCCATCGTCGATGAGATTGCCACCCGGTTGGCGGCGCAGGGCGGGGCGGCGCTGCTGATCGATTACGGCTATGACGAAGCCCGGACCGGATCGAGCCTGCAAGCAGTGCGCGCGCACCGCAAACTCGACCCCTTCGCTGCGCCCGGCGACTGCGATCTCTCCGCCCATGTCGATTTCGCCGCGCTGGCAGAGGCGGCGCAGGCGCGCGGGGCCAAATGGCTTGGGACAGTGCCGCAGGGCCGCTGGCTGCGCGATCTCGGCATCGACATGCGCGCCGACACGCTTTCTGCCGCCGCACCCGAACAGGCCGACGCGCTTCAGGCGGGCAAGCAGCGACTGACCGGCGACGATCAGATGGGCCTGCTGTTCAAGGTGATGGGCCTCGCCGCCCCGAGCTGGCCAGACGGGGCGGGGTTCTCGGCGACCCGCTAGAACTTTCCGAGTTCTGCATCAGGCTCAAGCAAATCCAGCAAGGTGTCAGCGCAGGGCGATGCGGATGCAGGCCGGGACGGAGCGCGGCGCGAGCGACGTGAAGCCGGGCCGCGTATCGGGCGCGGCGGCGGACAGGTCGGTACAGGCCGGCCCGTGCGGCGGCGCTGCGAGCGCGGCGGCGGCAAGCCCGCCGAGCACCAGGACCCCGAGCCCGGACCATGCCTTCCAGTTCATGTCTGCGCGAATCATGGGCCCACCATGGCGTGCCGCGCTTGCCTGCCGGTGAAGCGATGTGGTTGACGGGCTGGGCTAACTGATTAACCTTTGGCCCAGGACAGCGCCCGCGGCAGGTTCGCATCGCGGTCGGCGTGCTGGCGCTGGTGCGCAGCGTGTTGTCGCTGGTCAATGCGCAGCGGCGCCAGGCGATGCCCAGTCCGCAAACCTGGCTGGCCTAGCCGGGGAACCGGCATGCCCGTTCAAACGTAGTGTCTTCATAGACTTGCGCGATCTTGCGCGAGTGCGGAGACATCCCATGGCTGCCAACCCCCGGACCCCGACCAACCGCCGCCTCCCGCGTCTCCGCGACATTGCCCACGAGGCGCACAACGCGTCTCAGGACGACGAAAGCGAACAGGCCCAATCGGTTGCCGGCGAGGTGCTGGGGCGCGGCGCCGATTTTGGCGACAGCGAGCGTGTGCCCAGCGGCGGCTTCGGCGATGAGGGCGGCTCCACCCCCGATCTGGTCGATCACATGAAACAGATGGTCACCGATGGCCGCATCGACATGAGCGCCTATCGCGGCGAGCGCATGGACGACGACGACGAAGACGGCCTGGGGCCCCAGGGCCGCGAAAACGACAGACCGCGCGGGGCGCAATAGCCTGGCTGCTACAGCCGGGCGAAGATCGCCAGTGCTACGGTGACCCACAGTGCCAGTACGAACAGCAGGCCGAACATGAATGCGCCGCCCCGGTGCATCGGGTTGTTGTAGCCCAGATGCACCGCGCTCTGCACCAGCCGCGCCGCGACATAGGCCCAGGCGAAGATCAGCGCCCAGCCGGTCACCGCATTTAGCACGAAGGCGGTCAGGCAGGCGGCGTAGAACAGCACCGGCGCCTCGAACAGATTGCCATAATGCCGCACGGCGACAACCGCCGCCGCGGGCTCTGGCGGCCCCTGATGCGCGCGGTAAAAACCCACATCCTGCCCCGCCTTGATCCCCGCCCCCCGCGCCGCCGCCATGCGGATGAAGGCGACGAAGGTCAGCAGGACGACGACCAGCATCGGCAGGAAGATGCTGACCGGATTGGTTGCATTGAACATTATAATACCCCCTCGAGTGCTGCGGGTCTCGCCCCGCCGTTCCCGGGGTGAAGATTGCCTGCTCCGGCGCGCAAAGCAAGGGCTTTGCCTAAGGCCCCGCTGCGGCGCGCGCCCGGTGACAAAGGTGACACTGTGTCACCCACCGGTCTCCCCGGTTTTGCCGTGCGGTTTCAGGAGGATGCGCCCGCCGGGTGACAGGTGACGGGTTATGCCGAAAACCGGCATCGCTGCGGTCCGGCGGGAGCAGCCCGGCGCGCGGCGAGGGGGAGAGGCGAGGTTGGCGCATGGGTCCAAGCGTGACAGGCGGACCGCGTGTAGGAAAGTTTGCCAAGCGTGAGCGCGATCCCGCGCCGCCGCCAGACACGCGTGCCGCCTGCGGCACCTGCGCCGCGATCAGGCCGCCGCCTTCTTCGGCCTGCCGCCTTTCGCCCCATTGGCGCGCGCGGCGGCGGCCTTTGCCGGAGAAGTGGCCCTGCCGGCCTGCTGCGCCATCCATTTGGCGGTGCCGAAAATGCCGTTGAGCAGGCCCGGCACGGTAAAATCGGCATCCAGCCCTTCCCAATGCAGGCCATATCCGTCGGCGATCATCTCGACCTCGGCAAACTGATCGGGCGTGCCGCCTTCCATGCCTTGCAGCAATTGCGGAGCGAAAGCGAAGGATGCGCCGTTGGTCAGATCGACAATGACGCGATTGGCCGCCCGGTCATAGCGCGCGGCGGCGGCGAAAGGTTTGGTCTGGCGCAGTTCTTCAAAGCGCGCATTGGCGGCGGCCAGTTCCTCGTCGGTTATGTCTTTCATCGGCCTGGGCCTGCCTTTCAACTGCGGTGAATTTCATCCCATCTCGCCAGCAGCATGGCCTGCTGTTCACCGATAATCCGCAACATCTTCCGTGCTTCGCTGACGCTCATGCCCTTGGAAAAGACCAATTCGGGCCGGCCGCCAGAGCTACGCAAAGCAACTTTGGCATGACCATCGCCGCGCACGTGGACATGGGCAGGCACGTGATCATCGGTAAAGATGCTGATCCGCAAGCCAGCCTCGCGGTGCACCGTTACCATGCTAGGCCATAACCGATATGGATGGGTTTTTCAAGAGGTTTGCGGTTGGGCATGGGGCGCGAGGCTTGCCGTTC
>JAYVWX010000241.1:0-4089 GCA_043785715.1 Novosphingobium sp.
GGAGGGGCGCTGCTGGCGTTGACTGTCGCGGGCTGCAAGGGCAACGCTCCAGACGCCGATGCCGGTCGGCCGGCCAGCGCGCGGGGTTTTCCACGACCCGATCGCCCGGTCTCACGCAGTATCGCCTCCGAATTTTCGACCGAGGACCAGCGCGACAAGCTGGGCGAGGCGCGGATGGTGATGGATCTGGCGCAGATCGGCGCGGGATCAACGGTGGCCGATATCGGCGCGGGCGAGGGTTATTATACGGTGCGGCTGGCCGCGCGCGTCGGCAAGAGCGGACGTGTCCTGGCCCAGGACATCGACCCCGGCGCCATTGAGCGGCTGGGACGCCGCGTCGAGCACGACCGGCTCGACAACGTCTCGATCAAAACTGGAACCGGCGACGATCCGAAGCTGCCGGCCAACAGCTTTGATCGCATCTTCATGGTCCGCATGTATCATGAAGTGGCCGAGCCCTATGCCTTTCTGTGGCGTTTGCGGCCCGCCTTGCGGCCGGGGGGCAGTGTGATCGTGGTCGACAGCGACCGTCCGGCCGACCAGCACGGCATGCCGCCCGCGCTGCTATTCTGCGAATTTGGCGCTGTGGGCTTCCGCTTGACCGAATTTGTCCGTAAACCGGAAGTGACGGGTTATTATGCGAAGTTCGAGGCCGTGGGGCCGCGTCCGGCTCCCATGGCCATCAGGCCCTGTAAAGCCCGATGGGGCACGGCAGAACGGGGCAAGCTGGATGCGGCCGAAACGTCCGCGCCGCACTGACGGAAAGCACTGGGTAAAATGGGTTTCAAGGGACTAAATCCGATTCTCTACGGCGGCCGCGAGGTGTGGCCGCTGGTCGAGGGCGGCAAGGGCGTGGCCGCGACGAACCACCTGAGTTCGGGCGCGTGGGCTGCCGCCGGGGGGATCGGCACGGTCAGCGCCGTCAACGCCGACAGCTATGACGCCGAAGGCAAGATCGTGCCCCAAGTCTATAGCGCCCTGACCCGCAAGGAACGGCACGAGCAACTGATCCGCTTCGCCATTGACGGCGCGGTGGAGCAGGTTCGCCGCGCGTATGACCTTTCCGGCGGCAAGGGCGCGATCAACATCAATGTGCTGTGGGAAATGGGCGGTGCCCAGCAAGTGCTGGAAGGCGTGCTGGAAAAGACCACGGGCATGGTCGCCGGGGTGACCTGCGGTGCGGGGATGCCCTATCGCCTGTCGGAAATCGCCGCCCGGTTCAACGTCAGCTACCTGCCGATCATCAGCTCCGGCCGCGCCTTTCGTGCGCTGTGGAAGCGGGCCTATCACAAAGTGTCCGAACTGATGGCCGCGGTGGTCTATGAAGACCCGTGGCTGGCGGGCGGGCATAACGGCCTGTCCAACGCCGAAAACCCGCTGCAGCCGGAAGATCCCTATCCCCGGGTCAAGGCGCTGCGCGACATCATGCGCGCCGAAGGCGTGGCGGATTCGGTGCCGATCGTGATGGCTGGCGGGGTGTGGTTCCTGCGCGAGTGGGACAACTGGATCGACAACCCGGAACTGGGTTCGATCGCGTTTCAGTTCGGCACCCGCCCGCTGCTCACTGAAGAAAGCCCGATCCCGCAGGGGTGGAAGGACCATCTGCGCACGCTCGATCCGGGTGACATCCTGTTGCACCGCTTTTCGCCGACCGGATTCTATAGCTCGGCCGTGCGCAACCCGTTCCTGCGCAGCCTCGAGGCGCGTTCCGAGCGGCAGATCCCTTATTCCAAGGTCGCGGCGGGCGAGCATACCGTGCAGCTTGACGTTGGCGTGAAGGGCAAGAACTTCTGGGTTGCCCCGGCTGATCTTGGCCGCGCGCGGGCGTGGTTCGGCGCGGGCTTCACCGCGGCGCTGCGCACGCCGGACGATACCATCGTGTTCGTTGCCCCGGCCGAGCGCGAGGTGATCCGCAAGGACCAGGCTGACTGCATGGGCTGCCTGTCGCACTGCGGCTTCTCGTCGTGGAAGGATCATGACGATTATTCGACCGGCCGCCTCGCCGATCCGCGCAGCTTCTGCATCCAGAAGACCCTGCAGGACATCGCTCACGGCGGGCCGATCGACGAAAACCTGATGTTCGCGGGCCACACCGCCTATCGGTTCAAGCAGGACCCGTTCTATTCCAACAACTTCACACCGACGGTGAAGCAGTTGGTCGACCGGATTCTGACCGGGGATTGAGCCACGTTTATACGGGACAAGACACCAGGTATCTGCATGATAAAGACAAGTGTCGGTGCGGTAAGCGCCAGCTTAGGTCAGTTTGCCTATCCCGATTGTTCGGGCTTCCCGGGCGATTGGTCGTATACGTGCGCAATTGTGCCGCCTACCGGTGGATCATTCACCCGAGGGTCAGAAACCCCGGCGCTTGACCACAGATCGCAGGGAGCCGTGTGACCGCATGTCCGTATTTGATCTGTTTTCTTTTTCATCATCCGACCTGGCCATCGATCTCGGCACGGCGAACACCGTCGTCTATGTGCGCAACAAGGGCGTGGTCCTGGCCGAGCCGTCGGTGGTGGCGATCCAGACGACCAACGGCATCGAAACCGTTCTGGCGGTGGGCGACGACGCCAAGCTGATGCTGGGCAAGACACCCGATAACATCAAGACCGTGCGGCCGCTGCGCAACGGCGTGATCTCGGACCTTGAAGTATCCGAGCAGATGCTGAAGCACTTCATCCGCAAGGCGCAGGGGCAGCGCGGGCGGATGCGGGGCAGGCCCGAAATCGTGATTTGCGTGCCATCGGGTTCAACCCAGGTCGAACGACGGGCGATCCGCGATGCGGCGTCCAACGCGGGTGCGCGCAAGGTCTGGCTGATCGACGAGCCGATGGCCGCTGCAATCGGGGCCGATCTTCCGGTAACCCACCCGATCGGCTCGATGGTGGTGGATATCGGCGGCGGTACCACCGAGGTCGGCGTCATCGCGATCGGCGGGCTCAGCATGTCGATGTCGGTCCGCGTGGGCGGCGACCGGATGGACGATGCGATCGCTTCGTATGTACGCCGTCATCACAATCTGCTGATCGGCGAGGCGACTGCGGAACGGGTCAAAAAGGAGTTGGGGGCTGCCCGGATCAACGACGACGGCGCCGTGCTTACAGCCGTGATCAAGGGCCGCGATATTGCGCGCGGCGTCCCCCGGGAAATATCGATCTCGCAGGCGGAGATCGTCGAAGCGCTAGCGGAACCCGTTGGCCAGATCGTGGAAGCCGTGCGCAACGCCCTGGAAAATACCGCGCCGGAGATTGCTGCGGATATCATCGACGGCGGGATCATCATGACCGGCGGCGGATCTCTGCTGGCAAACCTCGATACCGTGCTGGCGCTGGAGACGGGCCTGCTGGTCAAAGTTGCAGACAATCCGCTCTACTGCGTGGCGCTGGGCGCGGGGCGGGCGCTGGAAGATCCGGCCTATCGCGGTGTGCTGCACGCTACCTGACGTAAGCGCGGCAATGCGGCGGCGGGCAACTCACCCGCCGCCATGTGCGATCAATCCATTTCCCACGCGCGTTCGCCGTGGCTGGTGAGATCCAGCCCTTCGCGTTCCTCGTCTTCGGAAACGCGCATCGGGAACACGAGGTTGACGCCGACCGCAAGGATCGCGCTGGCAATCGCCGCGAATGCCGCGACTACGCCGACGCCGATCGCCTGGGCGACGAACTGGCTGGCCATGCCCATATTCCCGGCATAGCCGGTGCCGCCGAAGCTGGGCGAAAGGAACACCGCGAGCAGCAGCGAGCCAACGATCCCGCCGACGCCGTGGACGGCGAACACATCAAGCGAATCGTCGATTTTCAGGCGGAATTTCACCAGCTGGATCACCGGATAGCAGACCGACGCGGCGACCGCGCCGAACAGGATCGCGGCGCCCGGCGAGATGAACCCGGCTGCCGGGGTGACGGTGGCAAGGCCCGCGATGGCGCCGGTGGCAAAGCCGATCGAGGTGGCCTTGCCGACCGCGACGCGCTCGATCACCAGCCACATCAGCGCGGCGGCGCAGGCGGCGGCATGGGTGTTGATGATCGCGGCGGCGGCATCATCGTTGGCGGCAAGCGCCGATCCGCCGTTGAAGCCGAACCA
>JAYVWX010000242.1:0-3389 GCA_043785715.1 Novosphingobium sp.
AGCCGGGCAAAACCGGCTGCAGAACGGCATTCAGATATTCCCCGGATCGGTGCCGATTTACCGCGGCACTATGCTGATCGGCGCGATCGGCGTGTCCGGCGACGGCATCGACCAGGATGACATGATCGGGTTCCTGGGCACGCATAACGCCGGGCAGGCGGTGGGCAGCATCGGCAATGCCCCGGCGAGCATCCGGGCGGACATGCTGGCAATCAACCTCGGCAATGCGAATGCGCGGTTGCGCTATGTCAGCTGCCCATTTGCGCCGTTCCTCGATTCGGCGGATCAGAACGTCTGCCAGGGCCTGTGATGGCGGGCTCGCTCTTCGTCTTGCCGCTGCTGCTGGCGCAGGCTGTCGCACCGCCGCCCGCAGACGTGCCGGCTCCTGCGCCACCCGGCGAGGAGGTGAGCCCGCCGGACGTCGATCCCCAAGTCATCGAGGGCCGCCGCCGCCCCGGCATTGAGGGCGCTCTGCCGGAACGGGCGGCGCAGGACAACCCGGGCGCGGTGCGCAGCCCCCCGCCCGAGGCCTTTCCCGTGGATCATATCCCGGTTCCCGATCGCTGGCGGCTGGTCGAAACGCTGGGGCTGGTCAAGGAGCGCTGGTTCGATCCCTACAACCAGAACACCCTCAAGGGCGACCGCCCGATCGATCGGGCCAAGGTTCCCTGGCTGCCGATCAAGGGCGACGACTGGTTTTTCGCCGCCAATCTGGTTTCCGACACGGTGCTGGAGCCGCGAACTTTCCCGATTCCGGTGGGAGTGCAGACTTCGGAGCGCCCGCAAAGCCTCGACGTTTTCGGCAAGGATGCCAGCTACGTCTTCTCGCAAACCTTCATCGCCGGCGCCGCCTTGATCAAGGGCAACACCGCGTTCAAACCGCCGGAGATCGAATACCGCGTCACCCTGGCGTTCAACTACAGCTATGTCGATGTGCCCGAACGCCGCGTACTCTCAGTGCTGCCGTCGAGTCCCTCGCACCGCTCGGACCACTTCCTCGGCGTGCAGGAAGCGTTCGTCGATTATCACTTACGCAATGTCTCGGACCGCTATGATTTCGATTCGGTGCGGGTCGGCATCCAGCCGTTCCAGGCCGATTTTCGCGGCTTTCTGTTCAACGACCAGCAGCTGGGCATCCGCTTCTTCGGCAACCGCGACAACAATCGTATCCAGTACAACATCGCCGCCTTCTGGCGGCTGGAAAAGGACACCAACAGCGGCCTCAACAGCGTGGTCCAGCGCCCGCGCGATGATTTGCTGTTTGTGGCCAACATCTACCGGCAGGATTTCCTGATCCCAGCGCTGACCAGCCAGATAAGCCTGGCCTACAACCGCAACCGCGAGCGGGGCGGCATCGAGATCGACGACAACGGCTTTCCGGTGCGGCCGGCGCTGCTCGGCACATTGCGCGGCCGCGACTACGACGTGGTCTACCTCGGCTACAATGCCGATGGCCGCATCGGGCGGCTGAACCTGACGGCGTCGGCCTATGCCGCGCTGGGCAAGGACCGCGACAGCCTGTTCACCGGCAAGCCCGCCGCCATCCGGGCGGCGTTCGGCGCGGCGGAACTGAGCTATGACAAGGACTGGATGCGCTTTCGTCTATCCGCGCTCTATGCCAGCGGCGACAAGGATCCCTACGACAATACGGAGACCGGCTTCGACGCGGTGTTCGAGAACCCCATCTTTGCCGGGGCCGACACCAGCTACTGGATCCGCCAGTCCATCCCCTTTGCCGGCGGCGGCCGCGCGGTGGCGATCAACGGGCGCAACGGCATCCTCAATTCGCTGCGCTCGTCGAAGGAGCAGGGCCAGTCCAATTTCAACAATCCCGGCACCGTTCTGCTGGGACTGGGCGGCGATTTCGACCTGACGCCGCAGCTTCGCATCTCGGCCAATGGCAACCACCTGTGGTTCCAGAACACCGCCGTGCTTCAGGCGCTGCGCAATGAGGGCAGCATTCCCAAACCGATCGGCTGGGACGTTTCGGCCGCAGCGGTGTGGCGGCCCAAGGCGACGCAGAACATTGTGATGCGCCTGTCCGCTGCCGGCCTGCTGCCCGGCAGCGGTTTTCGCGACCTGTTCGACAATGCTAATGGGCACCGGCGCTATGTCTCGGTGCTCGCCAATGTGATCCTGTCCTACTGATGCGGTGGCGGCGCGCCCTTGTTCCGCTTGGCCTGCTGCTGGTGCTGCCGGCGCAGGGCTCGCGGGCCAGCGACGCGGAAAAGCCGGTCCCGCGCAACTATGCGCTGGTCAAGGCACCGCCCGCGCCGGCGCGGCAGAGCATCGCCGAGGTCGAGGTGAAGTCGCGCGGCTGCGTCAGCTGCCACACCAAGAGCGATGCGGCGTCGATGCATGTGTCCCCGGCGGTGCGGCTCGGCTGCACCGATTGCCACGGCGGCAATGCGGCCGTTCTGGGCAACCCCGGCCTGCCGCGAGATGATCCCGCCTATGCCGGCGCGCGCGATTCTGCCCATGTCCTGCCGCGCTTTCCCAAGGCGTGGCACTATCCGTCTTCGGCCAATCCACAGCGCAGCTATACGCTGCTCAACCGCGAGGCGCCCGAATTCGTCCGCTTCGTCAATCCCGGCGACTACCGCATCGCCCGCGAATCCTGCGGCAGCTGCCACTTGCCGGTGATCGAGGCGGCAGAGCGTTCGCTGATGGCGTCGGGCGCCATGCTGTGGGGCGGCGCGGCCTATAATAACGGCTTGGTGCCGTTCAAGAACTACATCTTCGGCGAAGCCTATACCCGCGACGGCCTGCCCGCCAAGATCGTCTCGCCCGGCAACCCGCCGGGCAAGCTGTCCGCACGCCAGAAGGCGCGCGGCGCCTTGGCGGAGCTATATCCGCTGCCGCGCTGGAATGTCCTGCCGCCGGGCGACATCTTCCGCGTGTTCGAACGCGGCGGGCGCAATATCGGCACCCAGTTCGCCGAGGTCGGCCTGCCCAACCCCACCGGCTCCATCCAGCGGCTGGAAGAGCCGGGCCGGCCCGATCTCAAGCAGTCGAACCGGGGCCCCGGCACCGGCCTGCGGGTGGCGATCCCGGCGCTCAACATCCACAAGACCCGGCTCAACGATCCCTTCATGTGGTTCATGGGCACCAACGACCAGCCGGGCGACTACCGCCATTCCGGCTGCACCGGCTGCCATGTGATCTATGCCAACGACCGCGAGCCGCGCCACAGCCTGACCTATGCCCAGTTCGGCCGCGACGGGCAGACGGCGACGGAGGATCCGACCATCGCGGCCAAAACCGCGCCCGCTCACGGCGCTTTGAACAGTCCCCCCTCCCCTTCAGGGGAGGGGCCGGGGGTGGGGCCTATCCCCAAGCGAAACGCCAAGCCGACAAGCCCCACCCCTAGCCCCTCCCCTGAAGGGGAG
>JAYVWX010000243.1:0-5484 GCA_043785715.1 Novosphingobium sp.
GACGGCCCCTGCTATCAGTGCGATTATGGCCAGGACGATGAGCGACAGGATCGTAGTCAAGCGTCAAACCGCCTCCGGACCGGGTGGTGTGCTTTGCTCGGCGGAAGCAAAAAACTCCGCGAGTTCGCTGTCGCTCAAGGTGCCGGCAGCGGCGCGCGCCGAAACATAGCCCCCGACCAGCATTGCCAGAAGCGGGAACAGCCGCTCCAGCAAGGCCTCGTCGCAAGCGTTCGCCTGCGCGGCGGATCGTATTTTGGATGCCAACAAATCCCGGTCCGGAAACAGCCGGGCCAACAGGGCCGTCCCTGGCGCGGGATCGGCGCATTCCACAGCCATCACCGCTGTCGCCAGGCCAGCACCGCCAAGGTCCGACAGAACCTCAAACAGCACTTGTGTACCACCGGAAATTTGGCTCATTCCAGGAAGCAGGACCGGCAACAGTGCTTTGACACTTGCCATGGCGACCGCCGGAGGCGCATCGAGCTGACGCGCAAGGGCATTGACCCCCCCGCTCCGCCGCAATGTGGCCAGCATTTCCATTATAATCTCCGGCCACTGATGTGACCTGATTTGCAACGCGACCCGATCACTTTCTACCCTGCGCTTTGTCAGGCGAACAGGGGCATGTTGAAAAATATCAGCTGAGTTTCAAATGGTTTTGGTGCAATCCACTGTCAGCGCAAATTCGTCGGCGCCATTCCGTTGCGAGGGCGGCTAAGAAAATGGGTTGGACGCAATGCGAAACGTGGGGAGCTGGTTTTGCGCAATGAATTGTGCGGCCACAAGCAGAAATCGGACGGCTTGCGAATCCACCCAATCGCATCACGCTCTAGGCCGCGACCGGGGCCGCGCGCCGCACGCCTTCATCGACATGCTCGGCGAATTGCTCAAAGTTCTCGACGAATTTGCGTACCAGTTCGTGTGCCGTGCGGTCATAGGCTTCCGCATCGGCCCAGGCGCCGCGCGGATCGAGCAACTTGTCATCGACACCCGGCACAGCGACCGGAATCTCGAAGCCGAAATTCGGATCCTTGCGGAATTCCGCATCATTGAGGCTGCCATCCAGCGCGGCGTTGAGCAGGGCGCGAGTTGCTCGAATTGGCATGCGGCTGATCCCGGGCATCGTCGCCATGCCGCCGGTCCAGCCGGTGTTGACCAGCCAGCACTTGACCCCGCCGCGGGCGATCCGCTCTTTCAGCAGATTGCCGTAAACCGACGGATGACGCGGCATGAAGGGCGCGCCGAAGCAGGTGGAGAAGGTCGCTTCCGGCTCGGTCACGCCGATTTCGGTTCCCGCGACGCGGGCGGTGTAGCCGGAGAGGAAATGATACATGGCCTGGTCTGGCGTCAGCCGCGCGATCGGCGGCAGCACGCCGTAGGCATCGGCTGTCAGGAAGATGATATTGGCCGGAACTGGCCCGAGATTTTTGTCCGAGGCATTGGGAATAAAGTCGATTGGATAGGAGCCGCGGCTGTTTTCAGCGAGTGAATTGTCATCAAAATCAAGCTGGCGGGTGACGGAATCGATCACGACATTTTCTAGCACCGTGCCGAAACGTTTGGTCGTGGCGTAGATTTCCGGCTCAGCTTCTGGCGAAAGCCGGATCATCTTGGCGTAGCAGCCGCCTTCGAAATTGAACACCGCGGTATCCGACCAGCCATGCTCGTCGTCGCCGATCAACGTTCGGCTGGCATCGGCGGACAGCGTCGTCTTGCCGGTGCCCGACAGGCCGAAGAACACCGCGGTCTTGCCGTCGCGGCCGATGTTCGCCGAGCAGTGCATCGGCATCACCCCGCCGACCGGCAGCAGATAGTTGAGGATGCCAAACACGCTCTTCTTCATTTCGCCGGCATAGGCGGTGCCGCCGATCAAAATCAGCTTTTCAGAAAAATTGACGGCGATGACGGTTTCGCCGCGCGAGCCGTGCCGCGCGGGATCGGCGCGGAAGCTGGGCAGGTCGATGATCGTATATTCCGGCACAAAACCTTCGAGTTCATGAGCTTGCGGCCGCACCAGCAGAGTGCGGATGAACAGATTGTGCCAGGCCAGTTCGTTGATCACCCGCACATTGACGCGGTGTTCCGGCTGTGAGCCGCCGAACAGATCGGCGACGTACAGCTTTTCCCTGACGCCCAGCGCGGCAAGGAAATCGGCCTTCAGCGCAGAAAAATGGGCGGGCGACATCGGCACATTGGTATTGCCCCACCACACGGTTTCGCGGGTTTCACCATCCTGGACGATGAATTTGTCTTTGGCCGAACGCCCGGTGTGCTTGCCGGTCTGCACGACCAGCGGTCCATCCGCGGCCAGCAGGCCTTCGCCATTGCGGACCGCATGTTCGACCAGCGGCGCCGTGCCGAGATTGGCGAAGATCGTCGCCCGGGTGGCAATGCCTTGACGATCGAGCGGATGGCTAAGCGTGGCAGCGGTCAAAGCGGTCTCCTAAAGTGCAGCGCTCAGCGATGACGTAGCATAGCTTGCCGCGCTTGCGGGTAATTCGATCCTGTTTCGCGCATAACCGAGCAGCCGATTCCCGTCAAATCGCCCTGCCGGGGCGAGAACCATGATTATCAGGTGGTCACCTTCATTCAAGGGCCGTAGCGTTGTCAGCGCCAGCCCGACGAGCTACCCGGAATGCCCGCCAATCCGGATCAACCACGCGCCAGGAGAGCAATGGCCGAGCCGCCTGCCTTCGACCCTGCTTCCGGCCAGCCCGAAGCCGATCCTCGCATCACGCGGCAGTGTATCGCGCTGGTGGACGATGATCGCAATATATTGACCACCGTCTCCATCGCTTTGCAGGCTGAAGGCTTTGCCACCAGAATCTATGCCGATGGCCAGACTGCACTCAAGGCGCTGCTGGAAAATCCGCCCGACCTTGCCATTTTCGATATCAAGATGCCCCGCATGGATGGCCTCGAACTGCTGCAGCGGCTGCGCGAGAAAAGCGCGCTGCCGGTCATCTTCCTGACGTCGAAGGATGAGGAACCGGACGAAGCGCTGGGCCTTGCGCTCGGGGCGGACGATTATGTCGTCAAGCCGTTCAGCCAGCGGCTGCTGGTCGCCCGGGTTCGCGCCATTCTCCGGCGTAGCGAGCTGGCGCGCGCCGGCAACGACACCGGCCAAACCGAGGAAATGCCGGAACCGCTGCGGCGCGGCAGGCTGACAATCGACCCGGCCCGGCACTTTGTCGCCTGGGACGGCAAGCCGGTTTCCCTCACCGTCACTGAGTTTCTCATCCTTGAAGCGCTCGCCAGCCGGCCAGGTGTGGTCAAAAGCCGAAACCAGCTGATGGATGCCGCCTATAGCGACGATATCTTCGTCGATGACCGCACGATCGATAGCCATATCAAACGGTTGCGGCGAAAATTCCGCGCGGCCGATCCCGGCTTCGCGGCGATCGACACGCTTTACGGCGCCGGCTATTCTTTTACCGATGGCTAACCGGCCGCGCCACGGTCGGCCGGCCCGCCTGCGCTGGAGCCTGGGCGTTTCGCTCACCTCCCGGATCCTCGCGGTAAATGTGATTGCGCTTGGCCTGCTCGCCGGCAGCCTGTTCTATCTGGACAGCTACCGCAACCGCCTGCTCGCCGAGCGGTATCTGCTCGCCCGCGCGGAAGCCGAAGTCGCCGCCGACGCCCTCGCCCTGACCAACCGCTCGCAGCGCCGCGCCTTGATGATGCGGATCGGCTCCCGCCAGAAGCTGCGGCTGCGCCTGTATGACAAGGATGGCGATCTGATCGCCGACAGTTTCCAGCTGGCCAAGCCTTCCTTCACTTTCGTCGATCCGGCGACCGAGCCCTGGTATCAGAACACCGCGCGCATGCTTGACCGCGGCATGGACTTCCTCCTTGGCACGCCGCCCGTGCCCGACTACCGGGAATCGACCGGCAACACCGCCATTTCCTGGCCGGAAGTCCAGGAGGCCCGGAAAGCCGGTACTACGGCGATCCGCCAGCGCCTGGCGCCGGACCGGACGCCGGTTATCACCGCCGCGGCCCCGGTCGATGCCTCAGGCCAGGTGCTGCTGACCACCCGGAATGCCCCCGATATCACGCAGAATGTCCGCAACGCCCGCCAGACGCTGGCAATCATCGTCGGTGCCGCGCTCAGCATTTCGATCCTGCTGTCGCTGTTCCTGGCGCGCACGATTGTCCAGCCTCTGCGCATGCTGGTGCGCGCAGCGGTGCGGGTGCGGTTAGGGCGCGAGCGCGAGGTCATCGTGCCCCGCCTGCCCGACCGGCGCGACGAGATCGGCCTGCTCGCCCGCGCCATCTCCGACATGACGACAGCGCTGCGGCAACGGATCGATGCGGTGGAAAGTTTCGCCGCCGATGTTGCGCATGAGGTCAAGAATCCACTCGCCTCGCTGCGGAGTGCGCTTGAATCGCTCGAACGGGTCGAGGAGCCTGGCCTGCGCCGCCAGCTCGCCGCGATTGCCGCGCATGACGTGCAGCGAATCGACCGGCTGGTGACCGAGATCGCCGACGCCAGCCGTATCGACGCTGAGCTCAGCCGGACCACATTCGAGCCGGTCGATATCGTCGCGCTGGTCGAGGCCCTGGTCGACGCCCGCCGCCAGCGGGGGTTCGACAGGGCCTGTCAGCTGGACGTGTCGCGCATCACCCCCGGTCCGTGGCTGGTGCCCGGCGATGCCGCCAGGCTCGAGCGGGTGCTGGAGAATTTGCTGGACAATGCCGTATCATTTTCGCCGGCAGGCGGCGGAATCGCGGTGGAACTTTCGCGCGACAGGGGACGTATCGGCGTTGCCATCACCGACGAAGGTCCAGGAATACCGCCCGAGGAGCGCGAAAAAGTGTTCGAGCGTTTCCATTCGCTGCGCCCCGCGAGCGAAGATTTCGGCAATCACAGCGGCCTCGGCCTGGCGATCGCCCGCACCATTGTAGAGGCGCACGACGGCTCCCTCACGGTCGTCGAACGCGGCGACGGCCGGTCGGGCGCCCGGGTGGTGCTCGACCTGCCAGTATGGCGCGGCGACCGATGATGCCGCACCAGGCGAGCTGCGTCGCCATCGGCGGACGGGCGCTCCTGATCGAAGGCCCTCCCGGTTCAGGCAAATCCAGTCTGGCGCTGGCGCTGATCGACCGCGGCGCGGTGTTGATCGGTGACGATGGTCTGCTGCTGGAAGCGCGCAAATCCCGTCTGCTGGCCCATCCCCATCCCAACACCCGCGGACTGCTGGAAGTGCGCAATCTCGGGCTGGCGACCTTTCCGGTTAGTGACGAGGCGCCCGTTGCGCTGGCGATACGGCTCGACGAGAGCGCCCCGCGCTTCATCGATGCCGCCGGACAGATTACCATCGCCGGCATTACCGTGCCGATGGTGCGGCTCTGGCCGGGCAGTCCGGTGATCCACCTTCGGGCCGAACTGGCGTTAGAGCGGTTCGGTCTGGGTTAAGGTGAAGCAGCGCAGTGCCAGTTCGGGACAATGAACCACGTTTCGCTTTCCTTTGCTCGCCAGCC